>NZ_JAUBQQ010000011.1:0-138322 GCF_036701335.1 Microcoleus sp. Pol12B5
AACTCGTTCAATTTTTCAAAACCTCAATATCCCTTATTTGCACTTTTCTTCTGCCTAGAGTGACAAAAGAGGGTTAAGAATAGTGCAAGATGTGAGTTACAGCCTGCAGAGCCACTAAAAAACCCGGTTCCTTTGATTTTGGTGCATCATACCAAATCCGACTTTAATACCCCCTTTATTATTGAGTCCGCGTCTACCCACATCCTGTGCGTAGACGCCGTTTCAACCGCCAAGCCTGATCAAGGGGATTTGTAACTTTGAATTATGCAGAGCGGCCCGCACTAGCCGCAGCACCCATTTGAGCTCCGTCAGTCAATCCCACCAACTTAGCGCTCAACTCCCACATCCGCTCGCCTTTTTCATCATCGCGGGCCTGGGGAGAAACCTTTTGCACAAAAGACTTACCATCTTTTTTCTGGCGGTTCCCCCAACTCCAGTAAGCCCCAGATTGCTTGTATTCGGGATCTGCAACCACCATCGCCAGCCTTTCTCCCGCCAACTCCTGCGACACGTAACCCCCGGTGATATTCTTCTGAAACAGCGGGAACAGCTTCTGAAACAAAGGATAGTGGTTGCGGAAAAGCGGCGTATCCGCAACGCATCCCGGATACAGCGAAGTGAAAGTAATCCCAGTGGATTCGTGAAAGCGGCGGTGCAATTCCCGCATCGTCAGCACATTGCAAACTTTGCTATCTTTGTAAGCCTTGACCGGTTCAAACTTCTTGCCATCAACCATCGAAATCGGGTCTTTGAAACCCGCTTCAAAACCTTCAAACTTGCCCAAATCCGGGCGCGGCGGAATCTTCCCGCCCAACTCGTCTGGATTGTGAGTCACGGTTCCCAAAATCACGATTCTGGCATCGGAATAATAGGAAGGCTTCATATTTTCCATCATCAGGTTGCACAGCAGGAAATGACCCAGGTGATTGGTAGTCATCGTCAACTCATAACCCTCCGGGCTCCGCAGCGGTTCCTTAATCAAAGGCATATAAATGGCGGCGTTGCACACCAAAGCGTCCAGAGGCCTGCCGCTGGCCTTAAATGCGCGAGCAAACCGGCGCACGCTCTCCAAATCGCCCAAGTCAATCTCCATGATGGAGAAACTGCCTTCAGGTATACCCAACTCTCGCGCGGCATCTCCGGCTTTCCGCACGTCCCGACAGGCCATGACTACGTGCCATCCCTTGTCTGCGAGAGCTTTCGCGCCGTACAAACCGACGCCGGAGGAAGCGCCGGTAATGATAACCGTTGATTTGTAATTTTGTGCCATCTTGTTAAAAGCGCTTCCGCTATTGATTTTTTTCAGGCACTCAAACGCTGAGCTAGCAGCTTGGATGTTTTGAAGTACCCTATGGTTATTAGGATATGAGGAAACGTTCTCGATCTCAACTGGGAGCCTCTCACTTTTGCCGACAAGCTAGAAATTGGAGGGCCGAGACTGCGAGGACGGGGCAGGAGGGCTGATACTGCGAGGCAGGAGCCAGAAGCAGTGTTTTTACAAATAATAAATACTCGCTTTCAACTGGCGATAAAAATTAAATATGACTCCAAATCCGACTCCTATTTTGAAAAATTAACCATACCTCTTTTAGGGCGAGTTCACCATTATCTATGACGCACATACTCACTATTTATTGATAAACCCGCCCCAACCAATTTAACTAAGAAATAGCTTGAGGTTCATGATAGGTAGGGAAATCGATATAACCTTCAGGGCCAAAAGAATACCAGACGCCCATTTCAGCAGGCGGATTGAGTGGCCAACCATTAGTAAAACGCTCTACCAAGTCAGGATTGCTGATAAAATCCCGACCAAAAGCTACTAAATCGGCAAGTTTGCTGCTCAGGGCAGTTTCAGCCTGTTCTTGAGTATATCCGCAGTTGCCGACGAGCGGCCCTGCAAACACATCGCGAAACTCTCCTATCATCATCGGCGTGCCTAATTCGTGAAAGCCAAATGCCAGACCGTC
The DNA here is from genome assembly GCF_036701335.1 of Microcoleus sp. Pol12B5. Classification (NCBI taxonomy): domain Bacteria; kingdom Bacillati; phylum Cyanobacteriota; class Cyanophyceae; order Oscillatoriales; family Microcoleaceae; genus Microcoleus; species Microcoleus sp. Pol12B5. The sequence goes on from NZ_JAUBQQ010000011.1 coordinate 1,971, forward strand.
CACCAAGTGAAGGTAAGCTAAATCATAGGTATTTAACTGCCCCGCGAAATACAGAAAATCTTCTCGATATTCTGGAGAGCCCATGTCATTGTAAATACCATTGGGAGAAAGCCTAACTCCCACGCGGTTTGCCGGAAATACTGTGATAATCGCCTCCACAATTTCCTTAAGAAAATGGTAACGGTTTTCAACTGTGCCTCCATAGGAATCAGTGCGGTGATTGGTTTTGGTTTGTAGGAATGTGTCAATGAGATAGCCGTTTGCCGCGTGAATTTCTACACCGTCAAAACCTGCCATTTTTGCCCGTTCCGCCGCCTTGCGATAATCTTCTACAACCAGGGAGATTTCATCGGTTTCTAGAGCACGGGGAGTTTCGTAGGGTTCTTTGCCTACGGGGGTATGAATTCCTTCTCCGTTTATTTTGATGGCAGAGGCTGCAACTGGCAATTGATTGTTTTCATGAAAACTGCTGTGGGAAGCTCGTCCGCAGTGCCAAAGCTGCATGAAAATCGGCGTTTGGTGGGCATGAACCGCAGTCACTATTTGTTTCCAAGCTTCGCCTTGCTCGTCTGAATAAATGCCGGGCGTATTGAGCCAACCATTAGCTTGAGTAGAAACCACCGTAGCTTCTGTAATGATTAAACCAGCAGATACCCGCTGAGTGTAATACTCTGCCATCAAGGCGTTGGGCATCCGCGCTTCACCGGCTCTGGCTCTCGTTAGGGGTGCCATGAGTACCCGGTTTTTTAAGGGTAAATCTCCGATTTTGAAGGGACTGAGTAGGAGTGGAGAAGTTGTTTGAGTGGTCATAATTTTGAGGTTTTCTCAACTGAAGAGTCTGGGAAATTACATATAGCAACGGCCGGTGTTATGCTCCCAGGCGCAAGACATCCAAGGGTCGCCAAAACGTAAGCAATCAAACTCATCAAGCTGTTTACGAGTTTGACTTTTTAGCCAAGACTCTTCTTTGTTCAATTTTGTTAAACTCTGGAGAGTATGGCGGTAAATATAATAGTCTACACCCTGCTGTTTGAATCAATTCCTGAATCCGACCACTTTTATCAAATGTGAGATTATCGATGACCACCACCTGTGCTGTGAGAAGCGTTGGAAGTAAACTTGTTTCTAGCCAAGGAGATGAGTAAGGAGATGGATAGCTGCGAGGTTTCAATCCCTGATAGGGTTTTAGGTTGTTTTCGGCTTGTATTCCTGATACTTTATTTCCTTACGCGGTCAGGTTTCAATCCCTGATAGGGTTTTAGGTTGTTTTCGGCGCAAGGATTTGATGGGCAATGGTGGTTGTGTCGTGTTTCAATCCCTGATAGGGTTTTAGGTTGTTTTCGGCGGTAATGATGGGCGCTGATTGGTTCCGGCCGCGCTGTGTTTCAATCCCTGATAGGGTTTTAGGTTGTTTTCGGCAGTATTTCGCAGCTCGCTCACAGATAACCTCTAGGTTTCAATCCCTGATAGGGTTTTAGGTTGTTTTCGGCCTGGCAGAAGGTGAAGGTAAAAAAGCGACCAAGCGTTTCAATCCCTGATAGGGTTTTAGGTTGTTTTCGGCTAAATGAATACCAATTGTATAAACTACTAAGGTAAAGTTTCAATCCCTGATAGGGTTTTAGGTTGTTTTCGGCGCGATTGACCACGGCGACGGTTGTTCTCAGATTGTTTCAATCCCTGATAGGGTTTTAGGTTGTTTTCGGCTGCATCTACCCAGAGGGAGTCTGTATGGATTCTAGGGTTTCAATCCCTGATAGGGTTTTAGGTTGTTTTCGGCCTAAGTTCTAAGCAAGATAATTCATACCCCGACGTTTCAATCCCTGATAGGGTTTTAGGTTGTTTTCGGCTCAAGTTGTTCGTCAATTGGCACTACTTTTACCTGTTTCAATCCCTGATAGGGTTTTAGGTTGTTTTCGGCAGCATACCAAAATCTACCTTCTATCACGCCCTTCGTTTCAATCCCTGATAGGGTTTTAGGTTGTTTTCGGCAAAGACGAAATTGCATACTGACTAAATCAATAGGTTTCAATCCCTGATAGGGTTTTAGGTTGTTTTCGGCTTGGCGCTGTCGCCGCCGTTTGCTCGATCGCCTGCGTTTCAATCCCTGATAGGGTTTTAGGTTGTTTTCGGCTTGAGCAAGAGCGCCGTTCGCCGTCTCAACGTCAGAGTTTCAATCCCTGATAGGGTTTTAGGTTGTTTTCGGCTTCCTCCTCTTTGGTTAACTCTTTGTACTCCACGTTTCAATCCCTGATAGGGTTTTAGGTTGTTTTCGGCCAAGCATCAAACAACCTTTCGGTTAAGCTATCCACGTTTCAATCCCTGATAGGGTTTTAGGTTGTTTTCGGCAAGTCTTTCTTTTTCCACTTATCAAGCTTCACTGGGTTTCAATCCCTGATAGGGTTTTAGGTTGTTTTCGGCTCGTGGTAGCTACCGCAAACGATATTCAATTCCTGCCCCCAGGTTTCAATCCCTGATAGGGTTTTAGGTTGTTTTCGGCCAACCCGTCTCCAGTCCTTGCTTAAGGGAATTCGTTTCAATCCCTGATAGGGTTTTAGGTTGTTTTCGGCCCAAACCGCCTCAATAATCGTTGAATTCCTCAAAACCAGTTTCAATCCCTGATAGGGTTTTAGGTTGTTTTCGGCCTTTAGGGTTTTACCTTTTCGGCTACTTATCCCGTTTCAATCCCTGATAGGGTTTTAGGTTGTTTTCGGCGCGAGCAATATAAGCTGATGTCCCCGGCAGTGTGTTCGAGTTTCAATCCCTGATAGGGTTTTAGGTTGTTTTCGGCGTGAGTGCCGTTGCACCCTTAGCGCCAGCACCTGCTGTGAGAAGTTTCAATCCCTGATAGGGTTTTAGGTTGTTTTCGGCAAGGAAAGAGAAGCAGCTATCACGGAGGAATGGGAAGTTTCAATCCCTGATAGGGTTTTAGGTTGTTTTCGGCATAGCTTCTTCCAAGGAAATAGATTCCTTAATAGGAGGTTTCAATCCCTGATAGGGTTTTAGGTTGTTTTCGGCAAGTTAAGAACGGCGAAGGTCGGGAAGTGGAAAGGTTTCAATCCCTGATAGGGTTTTAGGTTGTTTTCGGCCTTCTGTGAGGGTAAAGTATTTTAAGGCTGTCTTTCTGTTTCAATCCCTGATAGGGTTTTAGGTTGTTTTCGGCGTGAGTGCCGTTGCACCCTTAGCGCCAGCACCTGCTGTGAGAAGTTTCAATCCCTGATAGGGTTTTAGGTTGTTTTCGGCAAGGAAAGAGAAGCAGCTATCACGGAGGAATGGGAAGTTTCAATCCCTGATAGGGTTTTAGGTTGTTTTCGGCATAGCTTCTTCCAAGGAAATAGATTCCTTAATAGGAGGTTTCAATCCCTGATAGGGTTTTAGGTTGTTTTCGGCAAGTTAAGAACGGCGAAGGTCGGGAAGTGGAAAGGTTTCAATCCCTGATAGGGTTTTAGGTTGTTTTCGGCAGCGTACTTATGGGCTACTTAATCTCGTGCTCCTTCGTTTCAATCCCTGATAGGGTTTTAGGTTGTTTTCGGCAAAGTCTACTCCTGTTCTTCTGATTAAGTCTGCGTTTCAATCCCTGATAGGGTTTTAGGTTGTTTTCGGCTTTGCACGTAGCAGCGGTCACGAGGGGGAACATGGTTTCAATCCCTGATAGGGTTTTAGGTTGTTTTCGGCAGTTACCCTGAACTTGATCAAAAAAACTGAAAAGTTTCAATCCCTGATAGGGTTTTAGGTTGTTTTCGGCAATGTGGGCAAGCAGCCTTCTAGTGGAGGTCGCAGTTTCAATCCCTGATAGGGTTTTAGGTTGTTTTCGGCCAGAAGGTGTCCACTATGGTCATGGCAACCACCAGTTTCAATCCCTGATAGGGTTTTAGGTTGTTTTCGGCGGAATCGTCAACAATTCTAACTCGCAATATTTGAGTTTCAATCCCTGATAGGGTTTTAGGTTGTTTTCGGCTTGTCACGCCTCGACGATACAAAGTTAAGATTTTGTTTCAATCCCTGATAGGGTTTTAGGTTGTTTTCGGCGTCTATAAAGCGGGCCTCCATCAGCAGCCATTAAGTTTCAATCCCTGATAGGGTTTTAGGTTGTTTTCGGCGTTAGGTCGGCTGATGTCGGCTGCTTTTTGGGTAGTTTCAATCCCTGATAGGGTTTTAGGTTGTTTTCGGCTGTAGTTGTTCCCCCTATAGAAATTCCACCTGTAGTTTCAATCCCTGATAGGGTTTTAGGTTGTTTTCGGCTTGCGTTTTGCCTCCAACTGCTTTTCAATTAGTGTTTCAATCCCTGATAGGGTTTTAGGTTGTTTTCGGCAGTTCAGTTAGTTTTTCAAACATTCTCGTCATTTGTTTCAATCCCTGATAGGGTTTTAGGTTGTTTTCGGCGTTAATCATTTTGGTAGGCAATTTGGGTTTTTCGTTTCAATCCCTGATAGGGTTTTAGGTTGTTTTCGGCGATCCAAGAATTTTTGCCAGAATTAGTTAGGCGTTTCAATCCCTGATAGGGTTTTAGGTTGTTTTCGGCGGCGAATCCAATCAGCAGAGATGGAAACTTTTTGTTTCAATCCCTGATAGGGTTTTAGGTTGTTTTCGGCTCTATCAATTCCTGCGGTGCGTTGGTTGATTCTAAGTGTTTCAATCCCTGATAGGGTTTTAGGTTGTTTTCGGCTTAATAGGTATTGATGGAATGATTAGGGCAAGTACTGTTTCAATCCCTGATAGGGTTTTAGGTTGTTTTCGGCACTGTGGTTTGGGCATGGTTTTAATGATTGTTTGTTTCAATCCCTGATAGGGTTTTAGGTTGTTTTCGGCTCGACTTCATGCTTGAATCACCCGAAAAATTTGGCGTTTCAATCCCTGATAGGGTTTTAGGTTGTTTTCGGCAAAACAAGGAGATAAATTATGCCCCACATTATCATGTTTCAATCCCTGATAGGGTTTTAGGTTGTTTTCGGCACGGCATCGTGGGAGCGTGGTTCGTTCATAAATGTTTCAATCCCTGATAGGGTTTTAGGTTGTTTTCGGCGCAAATTGCTAGCCGCCCAGGGTATGCAGTCCAGTTTCAATCCCTGATAGGGTTTTAGGTTGTTTTCGGCAGTTGCGCGGGTAGCGCCGTCTGGTAATGCGTTTAGTTTCAATCCCTGATAGGGTTTTAGGTTGTTTTCGGCTAAATATCAGGTTTTGCTTGCCGATATTATCGCCCGTTTCAATCCCTGATAGGGTTTTAGGTTGTTTTCGGCGGAAGCATTGGCAAAATTGCCATTAGTCGGATCGACAGTTTCAATCCCTGATAGGGTTTTAGGTTGTTTTCGGCGTGATTTGGGCGGGGGTTTTAGCATATTTGAAATAGTTTCAATCCCTGATAGGGTTTTAGGTTGTTTTCGGCACGGATTGCCGAATTAGAAGCGGCTAATGAATCTTTAGTTTCAATCCCTGATAGGGTTTTAGGTTGTTTTCGGCTAGGGTTTTAGATGTCACAAACTCAGACATTCCTGTTTCAATCCCTGATAGGGTTTTAGGTTGTTTTCGGCTGATCGCGCTGATTGGTACTGCTGCAATCGGGGGTTTCAATCCCTGATAGGGTTTTAGGTTGTTTTCGGCTCTTGGTAGATATGGAGGTGTAGGTGAGGCTATGTTTCAATCCCTGATAGGGTTTTAGGTTGTTTTCGGCTAGACATAAACTCCTTAACTGACTAGATTCTAGAGTTTCAATCCCTGATAGGGTTTTAGGTTGTTTTCGGCTCGGCGCTTATTCGGCGGCGGTCAAGACGCTGCTGGTAGTTTCAATCCCTGATAGGGTTTTAGGTTGTTTTCGGCTCCTGCATTGTCGGCGACCCGCCTACTTTTATTGTTGTTTCAATCCCTGATAGGGTTTTAGGTTGTTTTCGGCAAGGGGTAGTGTTGGGCATTGTGCGCCAACTTGCGTTTCAATCCCTGATAGGGTTTTAGGTTGTTTTCGGCATATATTGGGAATTGAAGTTATCCCAAAAGTGCGGTTTCAATCCCTGATAGGGTTTTAGGTTGTTTTCGGCGGTATATCTTGGGCGGGTTGTTCGAGATGATGTCAGTTTCAATCCCTGATAGGGTTTTAGGTTGTTTTCGGCCGTTGGGGTATGCTCTGCACTTGCACGTGCAAGGTTTCAATCCCTGATAGGGTTTTAGGTTGTTTTCGGCTTTAGCTGCTTATATGGTAAATCCTCGATTTGATGTTTCAATCCCTGATAGGGTTTTAGGTTGTTTTCGGCTAACAGTCCGTGCGAAAGTATGTTACCAATTTGAGTTTCAATCCCTGATAGGGTTTTAGGTTGTTTTCGGCTTATTCAAGGATTGCCGCTTAATGATGACAGAAACGTTTCAATCCCTGATAGGGTTTTAGGTTGTTTTCGGCTTTTAACTATCGCCCAAATGCAGGAAATATTAAGTTTCAATCCCTGATAGGGTTTTAGGTTGTTTTCGGCTTTTAGATAATAGTCAATCAATGGCCGCCAAACTCGTTTCAATCCCTGATAGGGTTTTAGGTTGTTTTCGGCTTTCTTAATGCTGCGATTTGTTGGGCGATGCAATCTAATTCCTCTTGTTGTTTCAATCCCTGATAGGGTTTTAGGTTGTTTTCGGCATGACATCGGGCAATAATGCGTCAAATTGAGACTCTGTTTCAATCCCTGATAGGGTTTTAGGTTGTTTTCGGCCGGGAGCCAACAGGGACAGAGCGCGATGCTCAGGTTTCAATCCCTGATAGGGTTTTAGGTTGTTTTCGGCTTCCTGTCAGCAGATTATGATCGGGGAACCGGGGGTTTCAATCCCTGATAGGGTTTTAGGTTGTTTTCGGCTCAAAAATATCCAAAGCTCCCAGTCGGCAAAAAAGAAGTTTCAATCCCTGATAGGGTTTTAGGTTGTTTTCGGCACCAGATGTTTGATTGCAAATACGATCGTTAGCAAAGTTTCAATCCCTGATAGGGTTTTAGGTTGTTTTCGGCTCAGGATCGAATATAATTCTCACCTCGAAGAAAATGTGTTTCAATCCCTGATAGGGTTTTAGGTTGTTTTCGGCTCGACTGGAGGTTTGTTATGGTCGCCAGCGAAGAATGGTTTCAATCCCTGATAGGGTTTTAGGTTGTTTTCGGCAGAAGGTTCGCACCGAGAATGATTGCTAGCAAGATAAGCGCGTTTCAATCCCTGATAGGGTTTTAGGTTGTTTTCGGCCGCTCTCAATTCTGCCTATAACCGGATAGAGTCTGGTTTCAATCCCTGATAGGGTTTTAGGTTGTTTTCGGCTGAGGAGATTGTGAACCGACTAAATCTATTAGTTGTTTCAATCCCTGATAGGGTTTTAGGTTGTTTTCGGCTCGGCAAGTCCTAGTCCTCCTAAGTTTACGGGGTTTCAATCCCTGATAGGGTTTTAGGTTGTTTTCGGCCGCCGGGGTCTGGGAGGCTTGAAATATAAGGTTTTCAAGGTTCAGTTGCGTCTGACTGCAATCAATATACCGTTTGGGCGATCGCCCTGTCAAGGGGGCAAAATTCAAATAGACCTCAAACTCTCTCCCAGTAAAGCTTTCAGCATTTGCGTCTGACCCGCATGAGGTACAAACCACTGCAAACCCAGTCCTAGTAAAGCTTTCAGCCATTAAAATTCACCCCCTCCGTTCAACACCTACAGCCAGACGCAAAATCACACCATAAAGATCGTAGTATCGATCGGTGCCCGGCCGCCAATCCGCTCGATCTTGCCCTGACAGCAAGCGCACAAATAGTGAAACAGGATGCTGTCTTCTTCCGACTTAATCACCCTACTCAGACGTTGGCGCATCCGGGCATACTCGGTATCCGTCACGTCGCAATGAAACACCGAATACTGCTTCCATTCCCCATAAGACTTGAGAATCTTGTGAATCTTAGTGCGGCGCTTGTCCTCAGATATATCGTAGCAAACCAAAACAAACATAACTTAATTGCCTCCCTATTTCAGAATCAAAGGTGGATACTTATCAACTTCACCCATCAAATACTTAGCCATCAACCGCCCTTGAATTTCAAAAGCTTCTTGATAAGTACACAACTTTCCCATCACAGGATGCTTAAACTTTGACTGCTTCTTTTCTTCGTAAAGTCGCAAAAAATTGTGCAGCGCTTCTTTTGTTAAAGAAACCGCCCCGCTCAACGGTTCTGCAGTAAAATCATTAGGGGAAACTTTCTGCAAATTTATCGCTTTCAACACTACAGCATCAACTACCAAAGGTCGAAATTCTTCCATCAAATCCAGCGCTAAGGAAGGACGCCCATAGCGCTCAAAATGCAAATATCCCAAATACGGATCGAATCCCACAATATTCACTGCACTTTGAACATCGTGCCGCAGCAGAGAATATCCCAAACTTAACAGAGAATTTACCGGGTCAGTAGGCGGACGGCGGCGGCGAACTTCAAAGCTAAAATCCGGCACCCGAATCAGTTGATTGAAGCAGCCAAAATAAGTCGCACTACCCGCCCCCTCCAATCCTCGCAGAGAATTAATACTGGAAGTTTTGTCAATAGACGCGATGACTTGTTTCAATTGTGCAATGGGTTTTTCAAATTCCTGGGGAGAATATTTGCGCTGAAATTCTAACAAAGAATTGCGGTAATTCTTGAGCTTTCCCCGGACAAATCCCCTAACTAAATGCACGGCTTGTTCCGATTCCCCAGCCGCTTGCCACTGAGCTTTTCGCACAAAAATATTTTTCGTCATTTCCGGTTCCAATCTTCCCAAATAACGTCCGTTTGCAGTCAAAAAACTCAAAGGAATGTGACGTTCCAAAAGTTCCACAACGACAGCCGGCGAAACTGTAGCGCGTCCCAATGCAACAACCCCATCAATCTTAATTAAAGGCACGTCCAACAGATTTTTTTTATCAGCTTTAACCGTCAGACGTTCATCCACTTTGCCGATAAAAGCATCTTCTTGAGTAATGTAAACTGTTCCCATTGTGAATTCTCCTATTTGCAGGTTAACTTGCTTCTTGGTAGCGGTTGACTTTGGCGGCAGCTTGGGGCAGACATTGGGGAAAAAGACTGCATCCCGTACACCGAGCGGTGTAAACTGGTAAAGGGATATTGCCCGATCGCCAAAGAGCACCGACTTTTTCAATAGTTGCGATCGCATCCTGTCTCAAACCCTCAGAAATCTCCACTAATTGCCGCTGATGCGACTGCGCGTAATACACATATCCAGTGGCAATAGTTTTCCCCGTCATCTCCTCTAAACAAAGCGCTTGGGCGCAAACTTGCAACTCGTCGTTATCCCATTCTCCCTTTCGGCCCCGCTTGTATTCGACGGGGTAAATCTCACCATCAGCCGACTCAATCAAATCCGATTTACCAATCAGTTTGTAGCGCTCAGATTTCAGCCAAATGGCCCGCACCTGCCAAGTTTCATTGCGGTTAATTTCCCCCATTGTGTGAACGCGATCGTGCAAAGTTGTCCCTTCAATGGTATACTGATTATCCGTGAACTCTCCCGCACAAGACATCCGCCAGCAGCGGTGAGGACAGTAAGAATACTGGTTGAGAGTTGCAATCGAAATGTAATCAAAATCGTTCATAATTTTGATGGTTTGTAGGAGATTAGTAATGGGAAATTAGTTATCCGTAAGTTCGCCAGGGGTTGAAACATTTAATTTTGCCGTGGGAGCGAAATAATTTGAGGAATTAGTGATCCGCCACTGATCCGCCAGTCCGCCAGGGGTTGAAACCCCTGTCTCATAGCTAAAGTCGGTTGAAACCGACTGAAGCAGTAATTTAATTATTGATGATATTTTGAGCTTCTCGGTAACAGTAAGCGCAAAGGTTGAAACCGACTGAAGGAGTAATTTAATCATTTATTCTTGCAGTCCTATTAAGAGGACTTGAGCTTTGAGGCAGGGGTTTCAACCCTTGCCGGACTATGGGTTTTTCGTTTAGTTATCAAGAACTTTTTTAACAACTATTCGTCTAGTCATTCCCATCCCCATCGGAGTTTTTCTCCCCACCCCGCAGTAAACCGCAAAATCAGCCAAAGCATTAATTTGCTTAATCACTAAAGGCTCCACATCTCCCAAAATCCGATAGCTAACCTCCCCAACCATGCCAACAAAATCGCTTTGATAGTTAGTCAATTTTTCACTGCGGATATTGACAAATGTCGAAAAAAGTGCATCGAAGGAAAGATCGGGAAGTGCGATCGGGCTGTACTTATTCCAGCGACTGAGGAGACTATTAAAAACGCAATCTATAGTAGGGATTACTGAATCAAATTTCCCCTGTCGAAAAGTTGTAGGAGTCGCAAAACTGAAGGCAATTAAACGATTAGTTTCGGAAGCGCGATCGTACAATTGAAAGTAATCGCAAGCATTAGCCCAAGGCTGATCTACTTGGGGCGTACCGAGAATCTTAGTAATCATCAAATCGGCTGGGCCCAAATGCCACGGCTTCGAGGGATTGAGATTCAGCCAAAGATTAGTTAATTGGCCGAATAAAGTGTCATCAAGCAGAGTAATCCGCCACCAACAGAGGGTGTGTTCTGGAATCGGTTCTGTGTGTTCCCATTGCAGGAAATGGTGTTTTTTGAAAGGGCATTTTTTAGTTTGAAAAGGGCTGAGGGTGAAGGATTTTTGGGCAGTGGCATCGTGGAGGCGATCGCCGAGTTTTTTGTCAACGGAGCTCACGAGGGTGAGGAAGAGGGCGTGCAGGTGTCTTCCGGTGAGGTATCCGGGGGGAATTGGGGCCAGGGGGAGGATGTTGAGGACTAGGCTGTGTGGCATATTTGGTTAATGGTTGGTTGTGTTGATGAGGGTGCGATCGCTGTTAAGTCGTCTCCTCTAATGCCTTGGTGTATGTAATAATTACTGATTTTTTCTGACCCGTGTTGCCATACTGATATAATAATTTTTCATCAAACCCATTTGTTTTCAGCTTGATGAAAACTCCCGGCAGTTCTACAAAACCTAGTTCTGGGTTATAGGAATATTCTGGATTGCCATCTGGCATAAATGCACCATCATTGCTTTGATTTATTTTGATGACAATTTCTTTTTGATAGGCAAAGCCCCAGCGTAAACCGCGCATTTCCCAGGATGTATTTTCTTGGTCATAGTAGCGTTCGCAAACATGAGTATTAGCATACTGATTGATATTGTCTTTTTTGATGGTTAAACGGTCAATTGGCACTGTCACTTGAGGCATATTTTCAATTTGGTCGCCATGAGTCCCATCGTCATAAACTAATGTTGCGGATGGTGTCCAACTCCGAGTAACGACTAGCCCTTTTTCGTGAGCGGGTTGACAAGTTAAGTCAGCACTGTAAACATAGTCATGGAGCATCGAGAATAGTTCGACTACTCGGTAGTCATCAACTTTTTGCGATCGTGTGATATGTTCGGCAATTTTATGGCTGTCAAAGCTTTCTAATTGCTGAAGAGTTTCTTGATAGTCTTGCCATTCAGCTTCCTCCAAAGTTTGAGCATAAAAAGGGATACGACTGCCCTCAATTTTACCCAGAACAATTACCTTAGCATCAGGAAAATCCCCTTTCCGATTACAGCGCCCTGCTCTTTGAATTAAGTTTTCAGGTGGGCAAATTTCGGAAATAAGAACCTCACTATTCAAGTCACATCCAACTTCAATTGCGCTGGTGGTAATGAGAATATAAGGTTGAGCCTTATATTCTCGTTGTTTTAGTTGGGTATAGACCTCTTGCCTGACTCGATGGTCTAGACGACCGTGGTAAAGGTATAGTTGTTTATATTCTGTATTTTCAGTCAGTTTCAACTTATCTGAAAGTTGCCCATAAATAGCAACGGCATCTCTAACAGTTTGAACCACGGTAATAATTCTGCAATTCGATTTAGATTGCCATTCTTTAGTTACCGTTTCACAAATCCGTTTTTGAAAAGGTGCAGGATTTTCAGAGTTGCGCTCGATGTCGTTAATCCATTCAAAACTTCTTCGATTGAGATAAGGCTGTTGTAAGTGTTGTTTCTGGAAATTAATCAACTGTTCAGCTTTGACCGAATCATCGGCAGTACCGATATAATCGATCGTTTCTAAATAATCAAAGCGATAGATGTATTCCTGTGGCATGGTAGCTGTCATCAGAATGAGCGATCGCCCAGCTTCATAAAGTGACTTTACTAAACTTTGAAAATTGGTAAATGCTATCTCATCGTAACTGTGAGCCTCATCAAAACAGATGATAGTTTTTTCATCGCCAGTTTTGTCCCGGTGAATCCTCAAGGGAAATACAAAAGACTTTTGCTTGTCTCCAAAGGCAAAATAACGGTAGAGAAATTTGTCCAATGTCGTTAAAATGACATCTGCCTTGTACAGATGCCGTCTGGGATTGTAAGTCCTCGCTTTAGGTTCCTCTTTTCCATTGCGATAAACCCAGCGTTGCATTTGAGAACCCGTATCGATGACTAAAGAGATTTCACGGTCTGGATTCAGATCAGAAAAACGTTTTAAATACTTTTCTATTCGCTGTTTTTGGTCTTCTATTAAACTCCGAGCAGGTAGTGGCAAAATTAAACGACTATTTTTTGATAAGGCCGGAAATAAAATCGCTTCAAACTTGCCAGAACCCGTAGGAGATTTGAGCAAAAAAGCTGGGTTTTGTGTCTGTTCAATTACCTCAAAAATTATTTTTTGCATGGGGTTAGGTGCAAATCCAGCTAACTGCTGATACCAAAACTCACAATCTCGATTTTGAAACTGCTTGTTTGACAAGTAAGGTTTGAGCGTAACTTTTCGAGGTTCTGCTTTTTCTGGCTGACCTTGATGCTTTTGCCACCATTGTTTAGCAATTGCGTCTAACTTTTTCCCTAAGTCAACATCTCGATTTTCTGTCCGACATTTTTTCAACTCAGCCTTGTCATCCTCAGAAAGACAAAACAACCAATAGTCAAAAGTTAATTCAATTTGGTCGGGCAAGAAAATCCAAGGGTCAACTCGATAAACATTTTGCTCGGAATCATTCTTAGCAATGGTATAATCCATGAAAGTGCGCGACTCGGCTTGCTCGTCATCTCCAATTACCCGACAAGCTAACTCAGCTTCAATTTGATCGCACATTTCTAAAATGTAAAGTTCTCGTGCATAAGCTAAAGGTTCTTCGGCGAGATTTTTTACATACTCTGGATGTTTCTTTAATTCATAAGTATCACGACAGATATCTTTCACCGAAAAATCGTGGTGTCCTTTCGCCAAAGACTCAGCCCACGCATCTTTGCTTTCTGCTAAATACCGATGTCCTCTGAAAGAGTAAATATATTTTTTGAAAATGCCTTTGCTGGTAGTTTCAACTCGCAGCTCAAACTTTTGTGGTTTGCCTTTGTCGTGAATTTTGGCTGCTTCCTTAACCCGTTCAAAGGATGAGGAACAAGGAAAGTCATCTCGCTCCCAGTATTCAACTAACTTGATGACATTCCCAACATGATTGCCCAGAGGCTGAAAACGGATTTCATTAGGAATTCCGGGTTCTGGATTGGGGTCACTAGGAAAAAAGACACGACCAAAATTATAGGGACGCTGACGTTCTGACTTAGCCATAAACTTAATCTCTTAGCAGGTTGATAAGGGAAAGGGGGAGATAAATTTCTCCGTCGGTGTAGCAATCAAGAGTAGGTGGAGAGTTAAAAGCTTGCGGGTAGTAAGCGGCAACAAAAGGAATAAATCCATCTACAGGAGTGCGATTTTGGTCTAAAAATCCCTCTGTTTCTGAATCAATTTCAGAACCAGCAGACCAGTTGTAACGGTACAAGTTGTAAATATCGCAACCTCCAACAAACTGAGAACTCTGTAACAGTGATTCCATCGGCACAATTGTTGATGGATAAGCTGTAACTGTTTCGCGCTTTAACTCAATGGGTGTAAAAACTTCTGTCACAACGGCAAAGCCTTCTTTACCCAGTTTGCAGCCGTAGGTTTCTACGTCTTGGAAATGTTCTAAACCTTGTAAAGATTCGCTGACGACATAACCCGTTAGTTCTTCAACAATTAAATATTCCCAAGTGTGAAGTTGAAAGTTAGCTTTGTCTTTTTCCACATACAATCGGGAAAATACATCGTGATTAAATTCGCGCATTCCTTTGCGATAGGTTTTATGCACTCCCCGCCAAGTGTTTGAGCTAGGATAGGCTCCTAGCTCAACATAATGACGGGGTAAAGCATAAAATGGGGGATCATCTTTGTTGATTCTAGTTTCAGGAATTTCTAAGCCTACACTGAGCATTCCTAGCCTTCGTAAAAATCCCGATAGAGTTGTTGGCGGTACAAAAGGATAGGTGGCAATATTGAGAATTGACCCCGGCAGAATGCGGAATGTCATTGCTGCCGTAGGTGTGATGGTGAGTTTTATGCAATACATAGATCACGCCTGTAAAACGGTTTCAACGAAGTTCGCGGCGTATTCTTGTAATTTCTCTAATGCTGCATTTCCAATCCAGCGATCGAAGTAAGTTGCTTGGATGCGATCGGTATTATCTTCTGGATATTGGGCAAGGCGCATAAAGTCTGCGATCGCCTGTTCTGGATCTGTTACAGATGGAGAAATAATCGGGCGTTTTCCTCTGGGTACTAAGTAGCGATCGACAACTAGCAAAGGGGTTTGATTCTCGGATTCGGCGATCGCAATTCCCTTGGGATTTCCTGAACCTATGCGCGGTAAAGAATCCAAAAAAGCATAGGCTACAGAGTAAAAATCTCGATCGGTAATACTCAACGCATGATTAGAAACCGGATAGAGAATACCAGGCTGATTGTACTGGCGCTTAAATGGTATCGGTGTTTCATCTTTTTGATTTACTAGACGTGCCGGGTGCATTGCCCGTTGCTTCTCTACTGGGTAGATATCTTGGACAGCAACACCGCCACCGTGAGTAACACGACCAATTAAAGTGCTTTTTCCTGGGTCAAGTGCGCCATAGGGAGCGCAAATAGGACAGGCAGGTTTAGCGCAAGTTTTGGGAATGCCACACTGTTGTTTATCTCCTAGCAGTTCCCCACTTTTCACAGGTGCCCAAAGCAAGCAACGTCGCTCAACGCCTCGCCGTTTCGTTGGGGAAATATAACATTTTTCGATAGATTTCCCATCCTTAGTAGTTAGCTTCACTATCTCCACTAAGTTGACATTGACTTGTACTTCATGTCCAAAATAAAGCTCCTGCGAACCTTCAAGAATAGCATAAATATCAAAGTGCATACGAGGGTTCTTTTCATCTGTTCTGGGTAATCCACTGGTTACTTTGGATTCCTTAGCAGTCTCAGAACCATTTTCAGTTTGATCATTAGTTGTTTGAGATTTTTTAGCAGCCATGATTAGTTTTTATCCGTTGTAGATTTCACTTTGCGAACCAATTCAGGAAAACGAGTGTATAGAGAAAGTTTTAAGTTATAAGTTAACTCATTCCACTCTCGGTCTTGACTGTAGCCATTTTCAGAAAAGTAGGTATAAGCTCTCATCACATCATCAGCGTAGAGCGTTAGCCACATTTGCTGTTTTTCGGCATCTTTTTCTTCTCGGTTGGTAATTTTTAATTCCTCCAATAATTTTTTTGTCTGTTCATAAACAAAGTAGTTTTCCGGGTTGCAATAAAGTCTTGCTTGGACATTGGTTTTTTTCTCATCGCCAAGGGTGGCGTAGTAGCAAAAAGCAACGGCATCATCCACTTTTTCAATAATTTTACTTACTTCTCTTTCTGCATCTTCTGTTTTCATTGCCTTTTTAGCTGTACTTTCTAAAGATTGAGCAAAGGCATAGGTTAAGCCTGTTAAAGCAGTCACATCCTTGTATAATTTGGCTCGTTTAGCCAGTTGGTTTGATGAACTCATATTTACTCCTTGTAATTTTAAGTCTTCTTGAATGATTTGCCAGTAGATTTGGCGAACTTTCTCTAGTTGCAAAGAGTTGACTTTAGCAGCAGCCTTCGTCACATCGTATTCAGCAAGAAAGGGTAAATCTTCCTCTATATAACGAACAGCATCGCCTAGAGTCATATTAATTTCCTTGGCCGTAATTACAATTGATTGGTTGTAGCCTTCGATCAATCCCTTAATGAAAACTAGATGTCTGCTGGCTAACTGTTTTGGCTGACTTCCCTGAATAATTAGCGAGAATTTAAAATCAGCTAAAACCTCAAGGGCAAAAATTGAAGCTACTTTTGCTAGTGCATATTGAACTTGACCGACTTTCTGGGATGCTAAATCACCGCCACCAGTTCGATCGGAGGCTAAAACTACATATCGACCTGCACTTAAATGTAACTCTTTATTGGTTAACATTCTAATGTAGTCTTTAACTTTGAGTTTAGCAGGTTCACTTTGATTGACAGGTTCAAGTTTCAAAATGATACTTTCATCAGTAACTTTCAGGGGTGAAGCAAAAGCCAAGGCCGAACAGGAAGCACAAATATAGGGTCGATCTTCGCTTGATGATGATTGACGACGCTGGGAGGGTCGCTCGAACATAAATCTGGCTACTTTCCATTTAGCATCTTGGAGACTAACGCCACAGGAGTAACAAAAATGTTTGCCGTCATCTCCCGCCGATCGCACTTCTTTGATACTTGGCTGTTCACTCAGCAATGGTTCAGGGCGTGGATCGTTTGGCGGATTTTCCAACAGGCGATACATCTCTGAAATACACTGAGTAAAAATATCCCCGCGAGTTGAGTTGATCTGGTCTGTAGCAGTTTTGGTGAAAATTTTAGAAATCTTAACGATGTCTTTAAACCGATCGGGGTTTTGTTGGCGATCGCACTGAATAAACTTAAATGGTTCACCCTCTGACTCTGCAAATAAATGAATCTTTTGCTGGACAGACTCTTGAGTAAAAATGATTTGAGTAACTAGCTTAGCTTGCTGTTTTTGTAACTTATTCCTCTGTGCTTTCGTTAACCCTGAGTCTGCCAATTCCCTTCTAATTTGATTTAGCTCTTGCCCTATAGACTGTTGCTCCTCCAGGACTTTACCAAAGGACTTTTGAAAAGCTTCGTTGTACTTCTTCGCTTCCTTTAACTGCATCTCCTCCTTTTCTAGCAACTTTTTTTCTGAAACTTTGCGGTCTTTATCAGTTGTATCAGGATGATCTATTTCTGTTTTGAGAGCCTTAATTTGCTTCTGACGCTCTGTTTGACGCTTTTCTACCTCTCTAACAACTGCCAAATACCAAGCGGCTAAAACATTAGATTGCTCTTGTGTCAAAATCGGAATTTCCAAGGTACTGAAACCGCGTCCGGCTAGAGTGACACTATTGAGCATGACAATGAATGTCTGTACTAATCCTGGTAAATTGTGCTTGGTATCCCCATAAGTTGAGAAAGCAATATTTTCGATAAACTCTCGCCAATATTGACTAAAGTCTGCTGGTGCTTTTCGATGGGGAATAAAAACCTGTACGTGATAGTCACTTTCATGGAGTACCGCTATTTGATATTGCTTCTGCAAATACTCTAAAAATCCATCTATGGCGCTTTCAATAGATAATCTGGCTTGTAGCTCTCCTGGTAACGCCGATTTGTACAGAATCTGAGTTTTGCCAATTTCTTGATTTTGATAGATAACGCGATCGCCTGTGAAAGTGAGTTTTGGTAGCTGAGTTTTTTCTTGACTGCGCCTGAGTCTGAGTTCTCTAACTAGACCAGAGTCGCTGAAGGAATGCGCGATCGCTACCGCCTCTGACTGATTTGCTAATTTAGTAATTACTTCTGACCTTTGACGGTCAGAAATAACTTTAGCAGCTAAGGCACTCAAAAGAATGCTGATGTCAGAGTTAGTAATCTCATCCATAGCGTCTTCATTTGAGACTTTTTGAGGCTGTTCATCCAAATCATCAAACAAAGAGAGTTGCTTCCAATTCACAGTCATTTACCTCCAGTAGCTGAATATTAGGAGTAGTAGATACTACCCCCAATATCTGAGAAAGTTTATTTAAGAAGCGCTCGCTTTCGGACTCGTCACCAACCGATATTCGTGGTGCTGTCCTTCTATCCGTCGCTTATCAAACTTGTAACCCCGCTTCTTCAAAACGTGCTGCGTTGCGGAAAACCGATGACTGATTTTTGCCACCAGTTCCTCTGTTGAGTGCCACTGCCCATCGGACATCAGTTGCAGTAGGCGATCAGTAAGACTTTCTTTCATGGGAGGCTGCCTTAAGCTTTCAGGCTTTCTTAAGTACAATAAGTAGAGTATTGCAGATTATTATGAATAATGCAAGTATATTTCAAAGATGTCTAGGAAAAAAGAAACACTTACACTGTCAGTTCCGCCGGGAACCAAGGAGCAGCTAGAGGAGCTAGCTCGCCGCTTGAACATTTTCTGGGGCAAAAGTCCCAGTCCTTCGGGGTTGATCGTCGCGATCGCCCAACAAACGCCGGAAGTCCGCAAACTCTTTACCCTGAACCAGACTCAGGTGGAAGCGCTACTGCAAGCCACTAAAATCCTGACAGATTCAGGTCACGCCGGACAAGCTCAAACCCTTTTAAGTCTGCTGTTAGACCAAGGAGAGCTTGAAGCGCCGATGCGTCAATCGCTTTGGCAATTAGCTAATCAGCCTAGCGTGGCATGGCGAACTCACGTCGATCAACACCTCAATAACCAGCAACCTTTCCGCCTGCTCTACCTGAACGCTCAAGACGAGGAACTGGAGTTTACAGTGCGCTACGCGGAGATTTCCTTTGAAGAAAAGCGCTTTTACTTGGAAATCTGGTGCGAAGAGACTAACGATCTCAAAAATCCCGACTATCCCGAACTTGTTCACAATCGGTCTTTGCGGTTCGATCGCATCAAGGCTATTGAGCCAATGGACGGAGAGTGGCGCGAGGAAGGCTTAGATTTTTTGAAAGTGTACTTACACTTTTATCGTGGCATGGTAAAAGCTTACGAACGCAGGCAAAAAGATATCAGTGAGGAAGATCAAGTCATCGGAGATGTCCGCCAAGTCGTGCGGCGCGTCTCTAATCCCTTTTGGCTGATTCGGGAGGTATTCCGTTACGGCGAAGATTGCGTCATTGTGTCTCCAGACACCGTGCGCGATCGATTCCAACAAAAACTGATCGCCCTCTGTCGCCAGTACAACCTGGAAATCCGCGATTAAATCAAAAAAAAAGCAGCCGGTAAAGGCTGCTTTGACAAATAAACCGTTGTTGAGTTAGAGGAGAAAACTTTAAATCGAATTCAAATTACTGCTGTTTCAACTCCTGCCTGAGTTTCCACTATTTTCATCTACCGCTGACTCACCTTGCCTTCAGAACAAAACTTCAAATCCCGATTAGAATGCTGCGGAAAGTTCGTTGACTACTTGGACTCGGCCTCGGAGCACCGCCCGCAACAAGCGGTTGACACAGCCTCTGTCTTCATCATTTAGAGAGTCGTCGAAGGTGGCGGCCATCAAACCGTAGCGATCCGCCAGAGTCAAAACGCCTGTATCCGTTACAGAAGCGAGGATTTCAGAGATAGCGCCGGGGAGGAGTTGTACGGGGTGCATGGCAGTGCGGTTGAATTCGATATATTTATCATCTTCTGCTTTCCTCAAAAGATCGGTGATATTAATGAGGCCGCGAAGGTGATTGTCAGGGGTGAAAGCAAGTGATCCGAATACAGTAAAGTTGTGACTTGGGTCACAGGGCGATCGCCCGACAGCTTAAAACCCACCTCTGGCAGATGCGCCCATACCAGCAGAATTTATACATTGGGTATGATTTCTAAATGAGTTCCACCCTTACCCCCGTACTAAAAATGCTTGATTTTCTTAATCCCATCTTGGGTCGCAAGCCCGATCGCATCAAAGCCAATGTGGAAATCTATACTTGGCAAACCTGTCCCTACTGCATCCGCGCCAAAACTTTGCTGTGGTGGAAAGGCGTAAATTTCACGGAATACAAAATTGATGGCGACGAAGCCGCTAGAAAAGCAATGGCCGAACGCGCTAACGGACGCCGCAGCGTGCCCCAAATTTTCATTAATAACCAACACGTAGGCGGATGCGATGACATTCACAAACTTGATGCAGAAGGACAGTTAGATTCGCTGCTAGCTCAACCAGCAGTTTAAATTAGTGTAGGTTGGGTTTGGTTCCACCTGCTCAACCTACAAATTTACAAATCTTTGGCAAATTTACCTAAATTATCTTGCCGCCATTTAGCATCCGATCGCCTGTCTGTTTGTAATTCTAAGACCCGAATCCCGCTATTTGGTAGCAAATTTAATTTTTCTTTGAACTGTTCCCAATCGTCAATAACCTCGTGTTGCACCCCATAAGTTGCACACAACTGAGCAAAATTTATCTGCTGCGGCGTGGCAAAAAACTCTTCAAAAGGCGGGTCAAATTTGGCAACGGGCAACATTTCAAAAATTCCGCCGCCGTTGTTATTAATTAATATGATTGTCAGATGACCGACAAATTTATTTTTAATTAAAAAACCGTTCGTATCGTGCAAAAGTGTTAAATCGCCTGTTAGCATGATACTGCTTTGATTGCGGTGAGCAACTCCCAAAGCAGTTGATAATGTGCCGTCTATACCGTTAGCGCCACGATTGAAAAACGGTTTTATTTCTAAGTTGTTCGGCTTCCAGAAAAACTCTACATCTCTGACGGGCATACTGTTGGCAATAAATATCGGTGTTCCCGGTGGCAAAATTTGGGAAAGCAGCCAGGAAACTTTGGGCTCGATTATGTTGTTAATTGCTGATATTTTGTGGTCTATTGTTTGTCTGACTTGGATTTCGGTGTTGCGCCAAAGTTGGAGGTATTCGTTTGAGGGAGAGGTTTGAACTCCCCCTAACCCGCCCTTGCTAAGGGGGGGGATTTGAGTTGATTCGTCCTTGTTAAGGGGGGGGATTTGAGGGGGGGTATTAGGGGTAGCAGGGGCTCGATCCCCCCCTAACCCCCCCTTAATAAGGGGGGGGACAAGAGTTAATATAGTTGCGAGATTAGTTGCGAGATTTTCAGGGGAGGTTCGCAGGTGAATGGTTTTGCCGTGTAGCGGATCGAAGTTGTGGTGGCTGGGGTCGATTATGTAGCGTTTTGGTTGGGTTTTGTCTAGCCAGTTTCGCAGTTCTTTGCTTGTGGGTAAGTCTCCGATTTGAATGGCGATTTCTGGAGTTAATTTATCTGCTAGTTCGCGGTCTCGCAGGATTAAATCGTAGGTGGAAATTAGATGGGGGTTTAGTTGGGCGTAGTTTCTGACTGGGGATAATCCTTCTGCTAAAACTGGCCAGTTTAATAATTGGGAAATTTGGGCGATCGCACTACAGTATTTTTCGGCAAATTGAGCCTGGGAAACGCCTGCAATAATTATCCCTTTGCTGCACTTTTGCCATTGTTGCATTGTACTTTCTTCTCCCCTCCTTAACAAGGGGGTAGTAGAGCTTTCTCCGGCAAAAATTGGTTCTAATCCTGCAAAGAAATGTTCGGGATTGAATTGTGTTTCTAAAGCTTCTACAGCTATGTCTGGAACGGGTACAAGTGGGTCGCGAAACGGGATGTTGAGGTGGACGGGGCCTGGTGTTGGAAATTGCGATCGCTCCCAAGCATACACGATCGTCTGCCGCAGATAGTCTAGCATTCCTCTGGACGCAGAAGGTATCGCTAATTCGGCTTGCCAGTTGGGATAATTGCTGTATATTTTAACTTGGTCGATCGCTTGTCCGGCGTGACAGTCCCGCAATTCAGGAGGTCGATCTGCGGTGAATATTAGCAGCGGGATTCGACTTTCTCTGGCTTCTATTATCGCAGGATAAAAGTTGGCGGCTGCGGTTCCCGACGTACAAATTAGTGCGGTTGGTAAACCGGATTTTTGGGCGATTCCTAATGCAAAAAAACTGGCAGAACGTTCGTCGAGTATGGGAATAGTTTCTATTTTTTTATTTTGAGCAAAAGCTATTGTCAAGGGTGCCGATCGCGAACCGGGACAAATCACGGCTGTAGTTAATCCCAACCGCTGCAAAGTTTCTGCTAATACGGAAGCCCAGACGGTATTTGTGTTGCGAAAATCTATTGGCATTGCTAAACCTGAGTAGCTCAACTCTGTATTGTGCTAGGATATTATACTCAAATAATTGTCAGGATACATTTTTATGATTCTTGAGGCGGTTGTGCTTAATGTCAAATCTGGCTGTGAGGGTGATTTTGAGATAGCTTTTAGAGAAGCCTCCAGTCTGATATCGTCTATAGATGGATATTTATCTCACGAACTTCATCGCTGTACAGAAGTTCAAGGAAAATATCTATTATTGGTTAGATGGGAAAATTTAGAAGCTCATACCATTAGATTTAGGAATTCCGACCAATATCAAGAGTGGAAAAGAATGCTTCACCATTTTTACGATCCTTTTCCCATAGTAGAACATTTTGAGGAGGTGAAAATTAATTAACATGACTTACGCAATCCAACCAAAGAAACCGGGTTTTTACGGAATATTCGGGCTATAACGCGTCTTTTCGTAAAAAACCCGGTTTCTGGGAGCGGATTAAAATTAGCTGAATTAGACTAAAGCATTTAAAAGTGGTTGTAATTTGAGCTGAATTTCTGCTAGTTCTTTTTCCGGTTCGGAACCTGCCACAATACCATTACCAGCATAGAGTATAGCCCGATCGCCGTCGATTAATGCCGATCGAATCCCGACCGCGAATTCCCCATTGCCACGGGCATCGATCCAGCCGATGGGTGCTGCGTAGAGGGAGCGATCACAGGTTTCGCAGCGGCGAATTTGTTCGAGGGCGATGTCTCTCGGAACGCCTGCTACCGCTGGGGTTGGATGCAGTTGAGCTAAAATCTTTAATAAATGAATATTGGCGGGAATTTGAGCTGTGATTGGTGTCCACAAATGCTGAATGTTTGATAGTTGCAGCAGTCGGGGAGTTGGGGAACAATTGGGGGTTATGCCTAGTTTAGAAAGGTGATGGACTATAAAATCAATCACAACTTGATGTTCTCGAATATCCTTCTCACTCTCTAGCAACCCCTGGGCTAGTTTCGCATCTTCTGCTTCACTTTTTCCCCTCGGTGCTGAACCTGCTAAAGCATCGGTTGATAACTGATTGTTGTGAATGCTAATTAAGCGTTCTGGACTGGCACCGATGAAATTTTGACCTTTGCCGTTACTGGTTGAAAATACATAGCAATCTGGATAACTGAGGCGCAAGTTATTTAAGGAATCTATTAAACTGAAAGGGGTTTTAGAAATTACACTTATGGCTTGGTATAAAACAATTTTACTAAAATATTGAGATTTTATCAATTCTAAAGCCGACTTGACTGATGTTTTAAATTGACTGGCCTCATTGACGGGGATTTGTTTCAAAGATATCGAGCTGTCGAACACAGTAGTTAATTTATGGTATTTTATAGAGGCAATTTTATCAAATGTTTGCCAGATATTTTCGGCGATGGTTTTAATGTTTATATCTTTTTCTATGACGGCATTGGCGACGATAATGCAGCTATCTTTCTGTCTAGAAATTTGCCATTTTGGTAAAAATATGGTAGCGGGCGGAAAGTAAGAATTAGCCGCAATGTTCTCATCAAAAAAAGTAAAACTGCAAAAAAAGTGAGGCCCGCTAAATGGCAAGCGTTCCGCACCAATGGTAATTGTATTGGCAAGTGTTGAACGAATAAAATTTTGAGCTAAGGTAAATCGATCGGTTCCTGCTACTGTGAGATGGATTGCCGAATCGAGGGCTGCGATCGCAAAACTTTTGCCGACAATTGGGTTTCTTTTTTCAAAGTAAAAGTGCCGCTGACAAGGTTCGGAAATCTCTTGCAGTACAGCTAGCGGATCGACGGGGTAAATTTCCTGAGAAATACTAACTATTTTTGTGCGATCTTTTTCGGTTAAAGACTGCTGGCAATTTAACAGAAACTGATGCAGTTGATTGCGGTTTTGCAAGAGATTAGCGCGGTGCGGTATTACTGTCATGAAAGCGAGAATAGCAGATTTGTCAGATAGAGTGTGGGTTTGTCCGGCTAAAACCCCTATTTCGATCTAAGCACGGGAGGGCGATCGCAAAACATGACCTTTCGAGTTTCCCGGAAAGTTTGGGCTCAGCGGGGGGCAAAAAACAGACGATCTTCTTCGTTGGCGTAGCCCCCGTAGGGGCGGACTTCGCCAACGCGCGATCAATCGAAACATTTAGACATAAAACTTTAAGATTGAGCGACTCAATCTCTACTCTCATGCGATCGACCCCGCAGAGGTTTGCAGACGGGCATTACCGGGCGTGCGATCGCCCGCAAAGCCTCTCAAGGGATGCCCCCCACGCACTCAACCCAATACAGAGTAGACTTTCTTCACCAATAAAATTGTAAAATTACTACGCTGCTATCAATTGAATCAAGTTTGTGTAATGACAACAAAGTTAATTGAACGTTCAAATAGTAAATTGTGGCTGGCGGCAATCAAGCCGCCTATGTACAGCGTTGCGGTGATTCCTATTTCAGTAGGAACAGCCATTGCTTTTGCCGAAACTCAAACGATTAATTCGTCAATTTTTTCGACATTTTTAATGTCAGCCATTTTGATTATAGCATGGCTGAATCTCAGCAATGATGTATTTGACTCAGAAACAGGAATCGATAAAAACAAAGCGCATTCCCTAGTTAACTTAACCGGAAATAAAGCTTTAATTTTCGGGCTAGCCAATCTGTTTTTAGCAGTCGGAGTGTCTGGAATCTGCGCCATAAGCTGGTGGCAAAAAGACCCAACAGTTATTTTGCTAGTAGTTTTATGCTGTGCTCTCGGCTACACTTATCAAGGGCCTCCGTTTCGTCTTGGCTATCAGGGTTTAGGGGAAATAATCTGCTTTTTCACCTTTGGGCCGCTAGCCTTGGCCGCTGCTTATTACAGTCAGACTCAAACTTGGTCTGCAACTAATTTTGCGGCTTCGGCAATCGTGGGAATTACTACGAGTATCATCTTATTTTGTTCCCACTTTCATCAAATTGCGGATGATTTGGCGGCGGGTAAAAAATCGCCAATTGTGCGACTCGGTACAAAGAAAGGTGCCCAGTTGTTGCAGTGGTTGTGCGGCAGCGTTTATGCTTTGACTGTGCTATTTGTGGCTGTGGGAATGTTCCAAATTTGGACTCTGTTGATTTTTGGGAGTTTGCCATTTGCGATCGACCTTTGCCGCCATGTCACAGACTATCACGACCAACCGGGAAAGGTCAGCAACTCTAAGTTTATCGCAGTTACGCTGCATTTTTCGAGCGGATTGCTGCTGGCGTTAGGGTTTGCTTTGTAGATCGGGCGATCGAGAATTTCGGTAAAATGGAGGTATGGTTTGCTAAGTTGAGGGAGTTGGTGGAGTTGGGTGACTTCTCAAAATTTTCTTTAATTTAGCAATCCATACCTCATATTGAATCGTATAATTGTATATGGACAAATTTAATAATTATAACTTTCACTATTCCTTAACTGGCAACAAGAATCAGCCGAAACTTTTATTTTTGCATGGATTCACGGGTAGCAGTCAAGACTTTAGCAGCGTCATTCCCTTACTTCCTAACAGTTATTGCTGCTTAGCAGTTGACCTTCCCGGCCACGGAAAAACCCAAGTCAACGGTGACGAAAGTTGCTACAATATGTCAAATACTGCCCAAGCATTAATCGAGTTATTAGATGATCTACAAATAGACAAATGTTTGTTGTTGGGCTATTCAATGGGCGGCCGATTGGCACTTTACATGACATTACATTTTCCAGAAAGATTCGAGAAAGTAGTGTTAGAGTCAGCTTCTCCGGGATTGAAGACAGAAAAAGAGCGATCGCACCGCCGGCAAGCCGATTTACAGCTATCACAAAAGCTAGAAAATAGCAACATTAAAGATTTTTTATTAAACTGGTACGATCGCCCTTTATTCAAATCTTTAAAAAATTCTCCTAATTTCGACAAACTCATAGAAAGCCGCTTAGCAAACAATCCCTTAGAATTAGCCAAATCCCTCCGCAACATGGGAACCGGGAACCAGCCTTCTCTCTGGGAAAAACTCGCACAAAATCAAATTCCAATCCTCTTGCTAGCGGGAGAATATGATGATAAATTTACAACTATAAATACCGAAATTGCCAAATTGTGTCCGGCCGCTACTCTGGAAATTGTACCAAAAGCTGGTCACAATATCCATTTTGAAAATATTGATAAGTTTGGATCTGTTGTGAGACAATTTTATGATTAACTAAAAAACCAATGCTTTATCAATTCGAGTTTCGCACTTATCAGCGAAAATTTAAGCGTCCACTGCAAACAAGTCACGGTATTTGGGATATTCGCGAAGGAATTATCCTGCGACTTGTGGGCGAAAATAATCAAATTGGTTGGGGAGAAATTGCCCCTTTGAGTTGGTTTGATTCCGAAAGTTTTGAGCAAGCTTTAGATTTTTGTCACCAGTTGCCAGGTAATATTTCATCAGAGATGATTTTTGCTATTTCCGCTGAATTGCCGGCTTGTCAATTTGGCTTTGAGTCAGCACTATCAAACTCTAGATCCCCCCTAACCCCCCTTAATAAGGGGGGGACAAGAAATATTCTCAAAGTCCCCCTTATTAAGGGGGATTTAGGGGGATCGAGACTTCGCCTAAAATCGACATTTATTGCGGGTTCAGTCTTAAGCAGTCACGAATGGACAGAGGTTGGGAATGAGGAAGAAAAAAATCGGTTTAGCGGTTTATTGCCAGCAGGTGAAATAGCTTTGCAGGCTTTGCAATTGCTTTGGTTAGAGGGATATCGCACGTTTAAATGGAAAATTGGTGTTGCTGCAATTGAACAAGAATTAAAGATTTTTCAGCAGCTAATCGAAGCAATGCACAATTTGTGCGATCGAGAATCGGCATTTTTGCGGTTAGATGCCAACGGGGGACTCAGTTACTCGCAGGCTAAAACATGGCTGGAAGCTTGCGACGAGGTAAAAGCAACTCCCGAATTTTCCGCAGACATTGAATTTTTGGAACAGCCGCTGCCCGTAACACAGTTTCAAGAAATGGTAGAATTGAATGCTATTTATGCAACTCCGATCGCCCTTGATGAATCTGCCGCCAACCTCGATCGCATCCAAGAGTGCTACAACCAAGGCTGGCGGGGCATTTTCGTCATTAAACCTGCGATCTGCGGTTCTCCATCTCAACTGCGAAAATTTTGTCAAACTCACAATATAGACGCTGTTTTCTCATCAGTATTTGAAACCGAAATCGGCAGACAAGCAGCATTAAATTTAGCAACACAATTGTCTTTAAATAAGAGAGCCCTCGGCTTCGGCACCGATTGCTGGTTCGATGACAATCATTCGATTTTAGATTTTAGATTTTAGATTTTAGATTACTCCCACGACTAAATCAAGCGGGTTAGGTAATTGTTTTGAATCGAGAAACTTGGTGAAAGCATCTATGGCAACAAATCTAACAGTAAATATCCTGGATATCGCGGCTAGCTTGCCCGATAATTGGTTTATCGGTTGTGACAGTCGCGAATTTGCCCGAATTGTCGATCGGCTATTTCAAGAAATCACCCAGAATCCCGCACAAAAAACACCCCCAAAAATTTGCATCGCAGAACCAGAACCCGTGCAATTTCTGGCAAGTTTCACCGCCGCCCGCGCCGCCAAATGCCCGATTTTTCTCTGCAATCCCAACTGGGTAAAATCAGAATGGCAACAAGTCTTTGATTTAGTCCAACCCGACTTAATTTTGGGACAATACCCGCTTCCCAACAATCCCCATATCCCAGTCCGCGAAGGCGAACTTCGTGTGTATAGTCGCGAATTCCATTCGCCGACAAAAAGCGGTTTTGATACGATCATGATTCCCACCGGAGGTTCTTCAGGAAAAATCCGTTTTGCTATCCACACTTGGGAAACACTAACCGCATCAGTACAAGGTTTTCAACAATATTTTCAAGTTGACAAAATCAACTCATTCTGCGTTTTGCCATTATACCACGTCAGCGGTTTAATGCAATTCATGCGATCGTTTACTACCAGCGGAAAAATGGCTATTCAGTCATTTAAAGAATTAGAAAATGGTAAAAAAAGTGATATCGAACCCGAAGAATTTTTCATTTCTTTAGTCCCCACTCAACTGCAACGGCTGCTGCAAAATCCAGATACAGCTAATTGGCTGGGACGGTTTCAGACCGTACTTTTGGGTGGTGCTCCCGCTTGGCCGGAACTTTTAGAAACAGCTAGAAACTATCAAATTAAATTAGCGCCAAGTTACGGCATGACAGAAACCGCCTCGCAAATTGCTACACTAAAACCCGAAGATTTTCTCGCGGGCAATAACAGTTCCGGTAAAATTTTGCCGCACGCTAAAATAACTATTCGCAGTGCAAAAGGCGAGATTTTGTGCGATAATAAAATTGGAAATATTGTGGTCAGTGCTAAATCTTTGGCGTTGGGTTATTATCCTGAAAAAATTGCCGATCGCCAATACTTCCAATTAGACGATGTGGGATTTTTTGATAAAAATAACTACTTAAATATCGTCGGACGCAGCAGCGACAAAATTATCACTGGCGGAGAAAATGTATTTCCGGCGGAAGTTGAAGCCGTTGTGCGATCGACTAATTTAGTGGCGGATATTGCTGTAATTGGCTTGCCAGACAAAGATTGGGGTCAAGTCGTTACTGCTATCTACGTTCCCGCTAATTCCGAAGTTAGTGTCAAAAATCTGCAAGCGGCAATAGAAGATAAATTGAGCAAGTTTAAGCGACCGAAATATTGGGTTATCGTCGAACAATTGCCCCGCAATTCTCAAGGCAAAGTCAATCGAGAACAATTGCAAGAAATTGCGCTCAAATATCAATAATTATTAGGCGATCGCAATCAATGCAGAAGGCAGAATTTCTCATGCTTATTTCCGCCTCCTGATAACAGTCAGCAGTCAACAGTCAACAGTCAACGGACTAATTACGACAAACCTAATAGCCTTCTCGTCCTCTCTGCTTCTTGTCTTTGAACATCTAGAAACTTCAACATTCGGTAAAGTACCTCTATTTGGGTCAACTTAATACCTGCTTGCTGCGCCACCCATATCGGATTACCAAAAATCGCCTCAACTTCCAGGGGCCGCGATTCATCATAATCGATTTTCATGCTCGTGCGGTAAGGCTTCATTTTCTGAGTGTATTCAAGCATTTGTGGGATAAAGTCATCGGGAATAATGCGATCGCAACTTTTTGCTCCCGCTACCACTTCCCCCATGATTTCCTTAACTAAAATCAGAGTATCGGGATTAGCCATCAGTTCGTCAGTTCTCGCATCCAACACTACAGACAGCCCGTTATAAGGAATATTCCAAACCAGCTTTTTCCACCTTGATAATAGCAAATCTTCGCTCATTTTAATAGGAATATGAGCACGTTTAAAATCCTTAGCAATTTGGTGCAATCTATCAGTAATACCGATGGGCTTGTAGTCTTGGGCATATTCTCCCAGCGTGATAGTGCCGTAATCTAGGTGGCAGATGTGACCTGGCCCAACTTTATAAGAGCAGAGAAAACACAGCCCGCCAACCACTCGTTCTGCACCGACAATTTTAGCTACTTCCGGTTCGGCATTCAATCCGTTTTGCAATACTAAAACCGCGCCGTTATCCTTTAATAAAGGAGGCAAAATTTTGGGCAACAAGTGATTTTGAGTTGTTTTCAGCGCTACAATTACTACGTCGCACTTAGGCATTTTGTGCGCGTCGTGGTAGGCGCGGACGTGGGGGAGGGTGAAGTCGCCTTCGGGAGACTCGACAATCAAACCGTGTTTTTTGACCTGATCGTAATCACTACGTAGCAAAAAATTGACTTCTAAACCTGCTTGTTGCAGTCTAGCACCGTAGAATCCGCCTAAAGCTCCCGTGCCCACAATGGCATAATTGCGATTTGACATAATATCAAAAAGTCAGAAATAATATCAACAAAACAGAAATTTGACTCTCATACCCTGCTATTATTTAAAGATAGAACTAATCTGAAATCTCAATCTCAAATTTCCTCATCCACTCCATCAAGTCTTCCGATAGCTGTTTTCGAGTTCGGCTAACTGCATCAATGCAAACGTGCTTAGTCAAAGCTTTAGCAGCGCTTCTTCCTGCAACTTTTTCAGAAAATGCTTGATAGGCAATTTCAAATTCATCGCCAGTAACTTGTTTGGGCGTCAATTGAATCGTCAGCCGATCGCCCGCAAACATTGGGCGATAAAAATCTACACTAGCATGAATTATGGGAAAGGCAACCTGGGGATTGCTGAAAAATTCTTTGAGATTGATTCCCGATGCTGCTAGAGATGCCTCATAAGCTTCGTGGCACATCGCCAAAACGTTAGCAAAGTAAACGACTCCAGCAGCATCGGTATCTTGAAAGCGAACAGTACGGGTGTAAGTGAAAGGCATTTGAGGTAGTAGCTGGCGATCGCAAATTGGATCTGAATTTTACCAACCATCATATCCGTAAACCCGCACTTTTGGAGAAGTTATTAGCTAAGTAAGTAGGCGCTAATTTTTTATATTGTAAAACTCGCTCTCCTCACTCCTTCCACTGATTTCTTAACCTTTGTTCTTAATCAACATCACGTCTATAATCTTGAGGGCAATATCTTCGGAAATCCCCAATGCACTGTAAAGATCGTTCAAAAGTTGTTCTTCTTCTTCTGAAACCTCGCCATCTGCTAAAGCGATATCAGTTGTCACAGCAAAAACTGTTTCTTTAAGTTCGTCGGGAAGCGTTGCCAAAGCGGCATTAAACAGTACCTCCACTCCTTGCCGTTGCATAACCATCAGCAGGCGATCGAGCATTTTTCTCATCACGTCATCGGGATAACTGCGGAACAGTTGCATCCGAGATAGCGTCATGCTAATCGCTTTACTTTCGCTGTCATTGATGTAACCGTCGGCTGCTACGGCAATTAGCGCGATCGCCGCAAATGCTTCGGCCGGCCCTAACGTTACGTCCGTTTCTTGACGAGTCTGCGATACTTTATCAAATAAACCCATGATATTTTCCTCATTATTTAGTAGTCGATTTATGGAGTCAGGATGGGTTCTGGCTCTGGAGGTTTCTTTGGGGATTTTGATAATTATATCAAATTTTGTTAGTTATTTATTATCAATAAAATTATGAAAAACTTAAGAATTTTTCTTTCGCCATTTGGTGCGGCAAAGGCGGGTTTATTTAGCTCCTGAATTGCCTTCCCGTATTTCAGGTAAAACCCGCCCTGCCAGCGCAGACCATTTACTTGTCAAAAATGGCTAAATCTGCTTTCAGAAAATCAACAAACTGCCGCGCAGTCCTGCCCGATCGCCCATTGCGACGAGTTGCCCATTCTTTAGCGCGGTGCTCCAAATCATCGGGAGCGAGTTTGATTCCAGCAAGTTCTGCCAGATGTCGGACAATTGTTAAATAAGTGTTTTGATCTGCCGGCTCAAAAGTTAAAGTCAAGCCAAATCGATCGCTAAATGAAAGTTTTTCCTGCACAGTATCCCAAGCGTGAACTTCGTCTCCATCGTGGGGGCGAGGTCTGTCGTCAAAAAACTCTCGAATTAAATGCCTGCGGTTAGATGTGGCGTAAACTACCACATTTTGAGAGCGAGCAGTGACATTTCCTTCTAAGACAACTTTCAGAGCTTTAAAAGCATCATCATCTTCCTCAAAGGAAAGGTCGTCCACAAAAATAATAAACTTTTGAGGAACTCCCCGCAACTGCTCGACAATTAGCGGCAAATCTTGCAAATCAGATTTAGATACTTCAATCAAGCGCAGATTGCGAGATCCAAACTCATTTAATAGCGACTTCACCAAAGAAGACTTACCCGAACCGCGGCTGCCGTACAGCAAGACGTGCAAAGCCGGATAACCTGCCAGCAAAAACTCCGTATTTTTCACCAGAGCATCCCGTTGCCAATCGCAGCAAACCAACTCTTTTAAAGTTATGCGATCGGGATGGGAAATACTCGCCAACTGCCCTTCCCGCCACGCAAAAGCGCGATATTCGGCAAACAAACCCGTGCCAAACTGTCGGTAATAAGCTGCCAAAGATTCCGTAGCGCTCGACCATTTTTCTAGTTTTCCGTGCAGCGGCAAATCTCCCTGTTCTGCTACAGTTTCTGAATGCCAAATCGGAGGCACTGCGTCAAGTTGACCCGCTACCCGCACCCACTTGCTCAACTGTTCGCTGCTGCATTCGTAAATATTTTGCAGCACTTCTAAATCATGTCGGGCGGCCTCCACCAAAGCGGGGGGCAAACTTGCAAAATCTGTTTGCTGTGCTCGGCGAGAAAAGGGGTTTTCGTCTTTGAGAATTTCGGAAATCAGAGAATCTTTCCAGCTTAAATTTTTAGCAGCCTGAAGTTTGAACCAGTTCCCGTAAGCTACCTGACATTCCAAACCGCTGACTTCGCTGTGGTGAAGGGCTTGCAGCAAATCGAGAAAAGCTTGACCTGCGGGGCTTTTGAGAACTGATTGATACAGCAGCAGGGATGCTGCTTGGCGCTGGAGGTAACGGATTTGGGCGATCGCACCAGAAGTTAGGGCTGACATAATGGCAATTGTATAACAGTTACATATCCTGACTGGCTTTAATAAATTTTCTAACAATTCGTGACATTAATTGCAGGCTGCGCTGTATAAATTTAGATGCACTTGTGAAATCTGGAGGATTAAAAATGAATTTAGGGACAGCAGCAGCGATCGGCTACGGCATTTTAACACTGGTTGGCGGCATCATGGGTTATATCAAGGCCAAAAGCCAAGCCTCGCTCATTTCGGGCTTGATTAGCGGTTCCCTCCTAATTTTTGCCGGCACCGCGCAGCTTATGGGACAAAGTTGGGGTTTAACATTAGCAGCAGCCATCTCGGCTGTTTTAGTAATAGTCTTTATTGTGCGCCTTGTTAAAACTCAAAAATTCATGCCTGCCGGAATGCTAATTTTAGCTAGCTTAGCGTCTTTGGGCGCGATCGTTTACGAAATCAGCGGTCAATATCAATAATTTGTTGACTGTTGACTGTTGACTGTTGACTGTTTTTAGTGGTCAGTGGTTATTTGTTAATTGTTAGTTGTTCGTTCTAATAACCAATAACCAATAACCAATAACTACTAACCAATAACCAGTGACCAATGACTAATGACTAATAACTAATGACTAATGACTAATGACTAATAACTAATAACTAATGACTAATGACTGCATCAATATACTGCTGAATTTCCCTGATTTGCTGCCGCTGGCATTCGATCCAATCTTTTTCCGCCGCTCGCTGTTCCGGCGTCTCTTTCTGATACCGCGCCTGCTTCTCTAAAAAATTATTGTAGAATTTAATCGCTTTTTCAACTGTTTGAATTGCCAGTTTCATGCGCTCCTCAAAAATTGCTAAAATCACCTTTTCCAGGATTGACCCAATCACTTGACAGGAATCTTCAAAATCGACCAAACTGATTCCCAGATTGCTTTTATGAACCAGAGTTTCTACAGGTTCTTTCAGCGTTTCTTTAAAACTCTTCATATAAGAATCCGGCAAATATTTCAGTGGCTCCGTAAACTTCGATACAATCTCCCCGCCTATTGATTGTAGTCGCTCTCTAAATTTCGACTGACTGTTTAGGTCGAAGCATTCAATACAAACTTCAATTTTTTCTATATCAATAGATTGTAATTCTTTAAAAATTAAACTTAGTTCATGCTCCATAATTAAAATCACTCGATCTGCCTGGGAATCCACTTCATTCCGCAACTCTTTGTGCAAATTATCTTTTTCAAAAAAACCAATAGTATCTCTTTGAAAGGCTTGAGGGTTTTTATCCCACAAAAACCACTGATTTTTTAACTTGGTCGCCTTGTCGCTCCAAGATTTGCGAACTTTAACAACAGCATCATATTTGCCCTGTTTTCCTAAACTGCGAATTCTCACATCGCATCCGCTTAGTTCGCCAATTTGCTCCCAGACATCAACAGGCGATGCTCCAGCAATTCTCGGCTTGCTATTCCAGACATCCTCAGCCTGAGATACATCTTTGAAACATACCTGAAGTAGCCCCTTGAGTCTGATGGCAGATTGCTTAATTTCGTCAATACAAGGTTCCACATCTAAACTGAGTTGGGTAGCTGACTGTTTAATCTCCACGGATTGATATTCGTCTGCCAACAATCGATCGCTAAACAGGGTAATAGCCTGGAATGCCTTGAGATACTCATTCATTTCCTTTCATCCCTCGTTTCCCTAAACAGCATACAATACACAACATCTGCCTTTTTGAATGGAAACTGAGTCACTACATGGATTATATATTCACCCCTGCAACTCAGGCGCGACTCAATAGTGGCAACCTTGTACAGCCTGCTGCCAAAACAGGAAAATTGCTCCCTGCTGCTAGAGATCCGGTGACAGGGGAGTTTGTGGAGATCGCAAAAATTTTTTATCAATCAAGAAGTGAAACTCTATCCTCGCGCGGAGTTATAGGATTGCTCGCACAGTTAGCCGGAGGTGGCCCCATACAGCCGCTGGTAGCTCCCGTGTACGTGACACTGGCGCCGTTGCAGGTGGCTCAAACTCATCAGGGGTTTCAAAAAATATACAGAATGCTTAACTGTCTGAAAATTAATTTGGCAGTGATGCAAGCGACTGCTGCTGTCATTGGTATGGGCGCTGTATCGAGCACAGTTTTGTCAGCAGTAAACCTCAACCAAGTATTAAAAATCCGAGAAGAGGCCAAGCACCAGAAGCTAAAAATTAAAGACGGATTTATCGATCTCAGACACATCCTCAAAGATAGGGGAGTAGAGGTGATCCAGCAGATTTTTAAGGTGGCTCACGACTCTAGTTTTGAAATGCACCGCCAGAAACTGGTTAACGGTTATGAGATTTTTTCTAAAGCTATCAAACGTTGTCAGTCAGCCCTGACAGTGCCCGATCTTAAACTTCGGAATTCCGAAATTAATAGCGGGCGGGATATGCTATTTGAGGCTTTAAAAATTTATGATAATTCTAGTTTGTTGGAGGGGCTGTGTTCTGCTGGACAACTCAGGCAAATGGAATGTGTTTGGGCGATCGAGCAGGCGATCGGGGTCACGTTTCACTTGCAGCGGGCCTACGATATGGTGAGCGATCGCCTGCTGGAACTCCAATCAAAAATTTGTCAAAATCTTCTAACTGTTGTTAAAGGATGTCAATCCGAACTCGAACTAGATTTTTTATTTCCCGAAGTTACTAGGATTCTCGGCCATGATTTAAGTGTAATAGAATTTTGGCAAAATGAGGTTGATTGGATGCAAACTTTGTCTCCAAAAGAGCAGCACCAGTTAGCTAGTTTAGATAAACTCGCCGTCGAAACGTTAAAAAGCAGCGTGTACACTACATTCGCGGTATTAGCTGCGGAACCTTCACTTTATGAAAGTTTAAAGCAAAAGTCTCACTTTCTATCCTTGCGCGACCAGCTAACCTTCGCTGTGTCGCCGGAAATCCGCCGGAGATACGAATTTTATGTCAGCCAGCAGGCGATCGCTACTGGTTATCAAGCTTTAGCTGCCTCGAATTGGCAAGAAATATCCGATTTAACTGTCGCTAACCTCTACCACTTTTTTCAAATTCGAGAGAACTCAACTGAAAATTATCCAACCGAGGACGAATTAGAAACTCCTTATTGGCACTTTCCCCCAAACTTAAAAAACGAGCTGAATTATAGCAATTAAATCACCAATGACTAATGGATATTGTTGACTGTTGACTGTTGACTATTGACTGACTTCTTCAGTCGTAGACACAAATTTTCAATTGTTACACTATCTGTAGTAGTAAGGTGTGCACTGCCCACCCTACAAGTATAGTCTGTGCGTCAAGGACTATTTTTCCTTCTTCCTTCTTCCTTCTATCCTTTACATCCGTTACATCCGTTACATAATCCGTTGCCGAACTTCCTTCTTCCTTCTGATTACCTCAACCACAACTTAATAGTATTGTCTTTAGAACCGCTAGCAATAGTTCTGCCATCGGGACTAAAAGTTACCACATAAACTTCATCGGAATGTCCCGTCAAAGTATTCAGCAATTCTCCGGTAGCAAAATCCCAAACTTTAATAGTTTTATCCTTGCTCCCACTCGCAATAAACTTCCCGTCCGGGCTGATAGCAACCGAGACAATATCGTCAGAATGTCCCTGAATAGAGCGAATTAAATCTCCTGTTTCGATATTCCAGATTTTAATAGTTTCATCGTATGAACCGCTAACAATTGTCTTGCCGTCTGGGCTAACAGCAACCGACCTCACGGGCTCGCCGTGTCCCTCAATAGTTTTGAGCAACGCCCCTGTTGCGACATCAACAACTGTAATTTTTTTATCCTTAGAAGCGCTAACCAAACTTTTTCCATCTGGAGTGAAAGCAACAGAATAAACAAAATCTGTATGGTCGGGAAAACTCTGAATCAAACGGCCAGTGGCTGCATCCGAAATCTTTGTGGTGTTGTCTCCGCTACCGCTAGCGACAAGCTGTCCGTCGGGGCTGAGAGCGACAGACCAAACAGAAGCAGTATGGTCGAGACTGCGAATCACTTGCCCTGTTTTCAAATCCCACAGCATGACTCGCCAAAAACCGGTTCCAGTTGCCAGTTTCGTACCGTCTGAGTCAAAAGCAACCGACCAAATAGTGGAGGAATCTCCTGGAAAAGTGCGGATCGACTTGCCTGTAGCTAAATCCCAAATTTGGATGGTTTTGTCTTTAGAGCCGCTGGCTAACATTAAGCCGTCTGGACTGAAAGCAACAGACCCAACGGCATCTGAATGCTGAGCGAAATTTTTGACTTTGGCGTTCTTCCACCGCAAACCTGCTTGGCACTGTTCTTGTAACTCCTGAGCGGACGAATAGGTGCTGGAAGTGTTGGCAATTGTTGGTATTTGGCTGATGCAGTCTTCATAATTACTGGCTTTATAGAGACCTGCAATTTGATTGAGCTGTTGAGATTCTTTTTGGACTAGCTGCTGCCATTCTTGCCATTTGAGATATCCGTAAATTCCGCCGATCGCAGCTAATATAGCCGCCATTGTTGCCCCGGCAAGATAAGGATTGAATTTGCGAGTTTCTTTGGGGACAAGTGCTGCTGGGCTGGCGATCCTCTCCGTTGGCGTAGCCCCCGTAGGGGCGGGCTGCGCTAACGAGAAATCGGTTTTTCCGTTCAGATTTAACTGCGGGGATACCGCCGGACTTGCCTGCAATTCGAGGTGAGGGGCGCTACTCGCTGGTGACGGATTGGGGTTGCGGTGTCCCTCTAAAACTGTGGATATCGCCTTGTACAATTTAGCAAATAAAGATTTAGGAATGACTAATTCTTCGATTTTTGCGGCATCTTCGTCGGTAAGCCCTAAAACTTGCTGCAAGCGTTTTAATTCGTCGCGAGTTTCCAGAGAAAAGGGATATTCTTGCTGCATTGCTTCTTGCAGTGATTGTTCGTAGCGTTCGCCTTTTTCCCTGTATTTCCGGTAAGGGTTCAATACCTCATCTTCGATCGCCTCTGCTTCTTCTGGCAGCAATTCCAGACTGACGCGCAGTTCATCTAATATTCTCCGACCGACGACTGTAATATCACCCCGGCTGCTGCTGCGCCGATCGACTTCTTCGCGATATATTGTTAGCTTGGGAATCCGCGCCCGCGAGCGATCGCCAATTTTCCTCAAATCGGCTAAAGCTTCCGCCGCCGACTGGTACCTCTCCCGAAAATCGTAGCGCACCATATTGTCTAAAACATCGGCCAGCGCTTGGGAACAGGTGGCTAAATGCCGCCAAACAATTTCGCCTTTATTAGAATTTTTCAAATCCCGCAATTTCGGCAAATCGTAAGCCGGCAAACCCGTCATTGCTTGGATGCCAATCATTCCCAAAGCGTAGATATCGCTGTTGAGTTGGGGGTTGTATTGAAATTGTTCGATCGGCATATATTCCAGAGTGCCAATCCGCACAGTTACCGGCGCTTGTCTTTGAGCGATGTGAATTTCTTTCACCGAGCCAAAGTCAATCAAAACTAACTTGTTGTCGGAATAGCGGCGAATTAAATTAGCCGGTTTAATATCTCGGTGAATAACTCCCTGTCCATGTACAAACACTAAAATTTCTAACAGTTCCTTCAGCAAAGGAATCATTTTTTCTTCAGTTAGAGGCTTGCCCGGTACAATCTCGGTTGATAGCGAGTGACCAGCAACAAAGGATTCAACTAAGAAAAATTCTTCATTTTCTTCAAAATAAGCGAATAGCTGAGGAATTTGGTCATGCTGACCGAGCTTTTCTAGAACCTCTGCTTCTTTTTGAAAAAGACGGCGCGTAGTATTAATTAATTTTGGTTCGGTAGTACCGGGACGCAGGTGCTTGACAAAGCACTGCGGTTCTCCAGGACGGCGAATATCTTTGGCAAGATATGTTTGTCCAAATTCTCCTGTTTCTATGACTTCAATGATTTGATAGCGTCCATCTAAAAGTTGGCTCACCATGATAATAACGCAGCCTTTTTTTGGTTGATTTTCGCAAGAAACAGTTGCACTGTTGAGTCACTTGTCTTTGAGTTTCGCTCCCTAAATCCTCCTTTTTCAGGGGTTTGAGGGGAGCGAAAGAATGTTCTTGTCCCCCCCTACTACCCTTTTTTTATGGGTTTGGGGGAAGCGACGAGCTAATAGTTCTTCCTTCTTTTTTCTTCTTTATTTCTTCTTCCATACATTATTTTTTCAACATCTGCAAAGCTTGATATCCTAAAAAGAAAAATCCCAAAGCACCAAGTACCGCTATCCCGTTCGCCAACACATCGACTGTCACAAATTCGCCCATTCCAATATCCTCTGACAACTGATATCTATCCTCGGCTTTTCGGTCGCTGTCTGGGTGAGGGGTCTTGCCCCTCGCTGCGGGCGAGCCGAAAGATGCTCACAAATTATAGCAAAAGAGGCGGTCAATCGATTTTAGATTTTAGATTTTAGATTTTAGATTGAAGCATTGACCCCACGGATGAATCCGGGGGCTTGTATCCTGGATGCTTTCGGTCAAAATAACTTTTCGGGCGATCGACTAGCTTTGTGTTTTAATATTTTTTAATATTTAGGGTGACAAATCGTGTACCGAAAATTTGAGCTCAGTTCGCTTTGATATTGTTAACCCTGCTAATCTTTTCTCTAATCGTAAGTACAGCTTACAGTAAGAATTTGCGCCGATCAGTCAAAAATGCGCCTCGAACCGACAGAATTTCCGCAATACCCTAACCGAAACCCGCCGCGCAGTTCTCTAAAGTTTCGGTAATCGTACCAGGATACAACGAGGCAGAGAATATTCGGGATTGCGCGATCGCCATGAGGGAGAGTACACCGCTGTCTGTGGACAACTTAGAGGTTTTAATTGTAGACGATCGATCGACAGACGACACCAAGGCGATCGGGCAAACCCTGCAACAGCATCTCAACGACCCCCGGCTTAAAATATTAGCAAGTCAATCGATTTTAGATTTTAGATTTTAGATTTTAGATTTTAGAGGTGACCCCACGGATAAATGCGGGGGCTTGAGGATTTTCGATTTTAGATTTTGGATTGATTCCACGGATAAATCACGTGGCGGGTACCATCAAGAAATTCTTGGTCAGCCGCGACCCACCAACCACTTACCTGGTTAACTATTTGTTTATCCGTAATCGTAATTTGGCAGCATTAAACTTTGCGCCACTTGGGTGCCTAGATTTATGAATGCCCTACAAAATACTGTGGTTGGGAAGTTTGGGATGTGCGTTAGTGGCGGCGATTGCGATGGGTTCTGCGATTAAAACCGAAATTGGTTGGGGATGGACTTGGCGCGGTAGAACTTGGCAAATTAAGAGTTAATTAAGACTTGCATAGGGGCAGGCAAGATGCCCAACCCCTACTCCCCACAAAAAATTAACTCCTTGTGGAACAGGCATCTTGCCTGTTCTCAAAAATCATCCAAAATGTGAGTTATAGAAGAAAGAAGGAAGAAGAAATAAGGCAGAGCTAATCATAACATCCGTTACATCCGTTACATCCGTTGCCGAGCTTCCGCATACACAAAAGCAGGTACGCGCTTGTAAGCAGGCGTACCAGAACGCCTTTCAATTTCCGGGTGAAAAATCACATTAACTTCAGGATAAAACATCAAAGCAGCACCCTCACGAACCGCCCCGTAAATCACTTCGACATTTTCCATTTTTCCCACATTTCCCTGCACCGTAACCCGTTGATGTTCATGCAAACCAGTGCTTTCTGCATCCGCACGATTCATCAAAATGCAGTTGCGGTGCGGCATTCCCCGGTATTTGTCATCAATTTTGTAAACCACAGTATTATGCTGAGAATAGCTGCGTCCCGTCATCAATGCCACTACAATACCCTGTGTTGATTCCGATACTCCAAACTCTTTCGCTTCCGGTAATTTCAGTTTAGGTAAAGGCGTCACAAACATCTTCGCTTTCCCAGACTCGGTAGGAAATTTAGGTTCTGTAAAAATGCGACCGCTGATGGTAAATTCCTCTTGTGTTTCATCAATTGTAGCCATCTTTTCATAGCCAGGAATAGTTTTAGCAATCAATTGGCGAACGTATTTTGTGTCTTGAAGTCTGCGCCAATCCACAGGGAAATCGCCGTGAATTCTGCTGGCTAATTCTGTCAAAAAATAAACTTCAGGAATCAAATCCGAATTCTGGAGATGAGTTTCGCCCTCATCATTTAAACGCACAAAATTATTCCCCGATTCCACCGTTGTTTTGTGGGGGTTTTCAAAGCGATTCAGGACGGGAATCACAATTGTATTGTGCTTGGCTAATCCGTGAAAATGCCCTAAATTCGGTTTGGTTGCGAGGTAGATAACGGTTTCAACATTGGCTAAAGCGCGTTTGGCCTGGGTTGAATCTGGATTCGCCCCATACAAATTACCGCCCAGACATATCAGCGTATCGACTTTGCCTGCATCTGCTGCTTCAATGAGCGATCGAGTTTCGTAACCCTTAACAGGACTGAGGGGACGATTTAATAACTTTTCTAAAGCTTGTTGAATTTCTTTTTTCAGCTTCACAGTGACGCCCATAGAGCCAAATCCTTGGACGTTTGAGTGTCCTCTGACGGGCATTAATCCTGCACCTTCTTTGCCGACATTTCCTGTCATTAAGGCAGTATTTGCAATGCTGAAAACGTTATCTACACCGTTACCGTGTTGGGTAATTCCCATCGCCCAACCGAATACAACCCGCTGGGATGTGCCGATAATTTTGGCGGCTGCCTCAATTTCTGCTTGGGAAACTCCGCAGGTTTTAGTAATAGTTTCCCAAGCGGTTTCGCGGGCGTGCTGTACTACTGATTCCCAACCTTCTGTATGAGCTTGCAAATAGCTTTCGTCCAGCAAACCTTGTTCGATTATAGACTTTTGAATTCCCACAAATATGGCTGTATCGCTGCCCGGAATTGGTTGCAAGTATAGCGAGGAAATATCGGAACCGGGGATGAGCGACTTGACGGGAAATGCGGGAGAACCAAACTTGACTAAGCCGATTTCCATCACCGGATTGATTACAATTATTTTACCGCCTTTGTCGCGAATTTTAATCAATTCGTTCATCAAGCGGGGATGGTTGTAGGAAGAATTGCTGCCCGCGAGCACGACGCAATCTGCTTCCTTCAAGTTTTCTAGACTCACTAACGACGTGCGGGTGGCAAACATTTCGCTTAACCCGACTGTCGAGGGAGCGTGGCAGAGATCTGAACAATCTGCTAAGTTATTGGAACCCATCGCCCGCATCATCAATTGCAGCAGAAAAGCGGCTTCGTTGGAAGAACGGCCAGAACTGTAGGATGCCACTCGTTCGGGGGTTTTGCGAAAGGCAGCTTCGGCAATTTGATAAACTTCTTGCCAAGAAATGCGATCGTAATGAGAGGAACCAGCCCGCAAAATCATCGGAAAACTCAGCCTTCCCAACCTATCGGCTTCCATTGAAGTTAATTGCTGAAGTTGTGCAATACTCTGCTGTTCAAAAAATTGAGTTGAGATAGCCGGCTTGATTTCAGCGGAGATTGCTTCGACGCTTTTCATGCACCGCTGAAGTTTTTCGCCCTCTTCATTTGTAAAACCTCCTTTCTGCCCACCCGTGCCCCAAGAACAGGACAAACAAGCACTTTTGTGCAGCAAAGTTTTCCAAAGTTTTGGGCCTTCCGGGGACAATGTATGTTTTGCCCAATATTCTATTACAGGCAAACCGCCACCTATCTCTGGTGTTTCCTCGTTTGTCTCGTTGAATGGCGGGATTGGTTGGACATTTTGAGAATTGACATCCATGTGGTTTACCTTTTGTTTGAATTGCGGATTAGTTGAAGAAAGGCAGCCGGATCACAAGGCATTCGGCAGAATGAAATAAAAATTTTGAAGGCAAGAATTTTGTTGTTTTTCAAAGCGATTTTTTTGAGCGCACTGTACAATACAATTCTGCCGCAGACCGACTTACTTCTATTGACTCGGCGGGGAACCGCCAGAGGAGTTAAATTTATTAGTCGAATTTTACCGCAAATTTACAACAGAAAAAACTACTCAACAGATAGATGTTTTAATCTCTATTTAAGAATAGGTTCGCAGTAAGGACTTTAATCATCATTCACAGGCAGAGAGAAAATTGAATTCCTCACTACAAACCAGGTTTACTTCCTCTTATTTAAAGCCTGCTTCCCAAACCCAAGACAAAGCAGTCGATCGCCCTCAGCAACATTCGGGTCATTCTGCAAATAATCTCCCAACCACTCGCAACTCCGAGCAATGATATTATTCAGTTCCAAATTCTCCACAGGCAACAGAATTACATTCCTATCCCTACTAGCAAAACCCAGAGTTTTGCTGTCAGAACTAAAAGTAACGCTCAACACGCGATCGCTCGACTCCAAAGTCTTAGATAGCAGCGCCTTCTTGCCGTCAAAATCCCACAGCTTAACAGTATTTCCCCCACTCGCCGCCGCAATCAATTTGCCGTCGGGACTAAAACTCACGCTTTCTACAGTATCGCTGTGGTCGAGTTTTTCAGTTAAATTCGCCATTTTTCCATCAAACTCCCACAAGTAAACTTTTTTGTCACCGCAAGCAGCAGCAATAGTCTTACCGTCGGGACTAAAACTAACATTTTTAACGCTGTCCTCGTGGTCGAGAGTTTTCAGGATTTTCGCCGATGAACCGTTGAATTGCCACAGGTAAACTCTCTTTTCTCCGGTAATTTCAAAAGCCTTTTTCTTCCCGCTTGCCTTGTCCTCAGCAGCGGTAGCAGTAGCAATAGTTTTGCCGTCGGGACTGAAGCTAACGCTAATTACTGGATTGCTGTGATCGAGTTTTGCAAACAAAGTTGCTTTAGAACCGTTCCAGCGCCAGAGGTACAATTTGCGATCGGCACTTGCGGCGGCAATTATCTTTCCGTCTGGACTAAAACTCACGCTTCTAACAATGCCGCTGTGGCTGAGAGTATCTAACAGTTTGCCGTCTAAACTCCAGACTTTCACTGTTTTGTCATTGCTGGCAGAAGCAACAGTTTTATCATCAGGGGAAATGCTCACCCAGGTAACAGAATCCTTGTGATCTTCTAAGGTTTTGAATAAACTGCCGTCAGTGCGCCAAAGTCTCACTGTTTTGTCCCCGCTAGCAGAAGCAATTGTTTTGCCGTCAGCACTAAAACTGACTTTGTAAACCCAGTCTCCGTGTCCCGATAAAATCTTATTCAGCGGAGTGCTGTCCGGTTTCCAAATTTTCACGATTTTGTCCTTACTTGCGGAAGCAATAGTGCCGTCACCGCTGAAACTCACTGCCCTTACATCGTCTTGATGTCCTCGAAAAGTGTTGAGTAAAGTGCCGCTGCGACTCCAAACTTTCACCGTATCGTCTGCACTGCCGGTGACAATTTGTTTGCCGTCGCGACTGAAACTCGCGCTGACAACTTCATCGTTATGTCCTTTGAGAGTTCTGATTTCCTCACCGTTTCGGTTCCAAATTTTGGCTGTGGTGTCGGCACTTGCTGAGACGAGTTCTTGGCTGTTTGGACTGAACTTAATGCTGTAAACAATGTCAGAATGTTTGGTTAATGTTTTGGGATTAATTCTAAATTTCTGGGTTTTATTTTCTCTGTTCCAAAGTTTGACAGTTTTGTCAACACTTGCTGAGGCTATTGTTTGGCCGTCGGGGCTGAAACTGACACCGAGTACCCAG
Source organism: Microcoleus sp. Pol12B5 (assembly GCF_036701335.1). NCBI lineage: Bacteria > Bacillati > Cyanobacteriota > Cyanophyceae > Oscillatoriales > Microcoleaceae > Microcoleus > Microcoleus sp. Pol12B5. Next base: position 46,140 of record NZ_JAUBQQ010000011.1, read on the forward strand.
TCTTTGTGTCCGGTTAAGGTTTGCAGCAATTTTTTGTTCGCAAGGTTCCAGATTTTGACGGTGTTGTCGTGACTGGCGGAAGCTAGAGTTTTGCCGTCTGGACTGAAACTGACGCTGGTGACGATATCGCGGTGGCCGGATAAAATGCCGATCGCACTTTTGTCGCTATCTACTTGCCAAATTCTAATTGTGCGATCGGCACAACCAGTCGCGATCGTTTTCCCATCGGGACTAAAACTAACACTCGTCACGCTATCTGGGTGATTGAAAGTCTTTAATAACTTACCTTCTTTGCTCCACAATTTAACAGTTTTGTCAGCACTTGCCGAAGCAACTGAATTGCCATCAGGACTGACACTCACATCCAAAACAAACTTGCTGTGCTGCTCGAAACGGTTGCGTTCTTGCACCCCGGAAACTGCTTGTCTGAGTCTTTCAGCAATTTGAGTTTTAGTCTCCACAGGCAGCGCTGTACTTTTCAGAGAATCACGACCAATTTTGATACTACTTCCCAACACTCCTAATTGGTTTTTTTCATTAGAAAGCACCAAAGCTTCCGACGCCGAATTTAGGGCATCAGTCCGACTGGTTTCTGCTTCTTGCCGTGCGATTTCTGCTAATTTTGCTTGCTCGAATGCCATCCCCGAAACACCTGCGAGTACAAGCACTCCTAGAACCGCCGCCCGCAATTGCCATCTCCGAGATTGGTAAAGTTGAGCTTCCGCTTCGTGCTGTTTCTCTCTAGCTTCCGACAGCAAAGCATCTTGCTCTCTGTCTTTGCGAATTTGTTCAATTTCATCTCGGTTAATTTGGTTTTGCTTTCGCAGTTCCTCAAATTCTGCCTTTTGATCTAATTCTTGCTGCTGGCGGATGAAACTAACTAAATAATCGTGAACGAGCTGATAAAGCTCTGCCGGCAGTTCCGTCCATCGAAAAACCAAACCAGAGTTTACTAACAGTTCTAAGACTAAATCTAGTTTGTCAGCTTCAGCAAATGTCGCTAGATTTGAAGCTAATTCTGCGCGGGTTTTTAGGGGACGAATCTGCTCTTCATCTGTGAGCAAATACAATACTCTGCGGGCAGCTACTTCATTCTCTGGCCCGCAATCTTTGATGACTTCTTCGAGAAAATTTTCGACTAATTTTTGTTGCGGATTGTTGCCAAGTTCCTGATATTGAGTTAAAGTTCTAATGTTCTCTTGTTGCAGTTGAGCGCCGACAAGTTGTAGTTCGATCGGGCGGACTTCTCCCAATTCTCCAGCTAAATTTTTGACTAATTCTTCGATCAGCTCCGGTTCTAAGTAAAACTGCGCTCGTTCAGTTAAAGTGCGAATTACCGATCGCGCATCGACCAGCGAAAAATTTCCTAAATAAAACAGAATGTTTTTGCTGAGGATGTCCTCTAAAATATCATTTTTAACGAATCCTGTCTGGTTTTTGGGTCGGGAAAATTCCAGCAAATAGTGTAAGTAATCTTCCCGCAAACACAGGACGACTTTTAAATATTTGATTTTCAAACATTCCCGCAAAAAATCAAAAAATATTTGCCTTTCCGCTGGCTCTTTCCACACGAAAAAAAATTCTTCAAATTGGTCAAATATCAGAACAGTCACTAAATGTTCGGAATTTATTTGCAGCTCCTTGAGAATATTTCCGTATTCGATCGCCTGTTGTTGTATGATTAATTCTACTGGCTGTGACTGCTCCCTTTGATCCTGATTATTCCCACTCGATCCACCGTGAAATCCCGAAATAAGATTTCCCTTGACTGCACCTGTTTCTAGGGTCAAATCTACCGGAGCAGTTTCTGGTAATGTTTCGGAATTTTCCGGATCGAATATTTCAGCTTTCCCAGCAGATAACTGTCTGGTCAATTCCCGCGGCCAGTTGTTGTAAACTTGCAGCACTACGGGCAGAACAGTCCGCATTTCTATTTTTTTTTGTTTGAGAGCTGGTACTAATCCTCCCGTGACTATTGAACTTTTGCCAACTCCAGACTGACCGTAAATTACTGTCAGTTTGTCGGGGGTATTGTTCATTCTATATATCAAGCGGTTGAGGTCTTCCTCTCTACCGGAAGCAGTAATTTCGTCAGCAATAGTAGCAGCGCCGGCAATAGTTTCGGCGACGGAATTAACCGCTTCTCTGTGCGGCTGCAATTTTCCGGCTCCAATAAAAGCTCGGAACCGATAGGTGTGTTCCACCGCTCGATAATCTTGCTTAATTTGAAATGCTTCGAGATATTCTCCCCGCTGAAAATAGAGCGATCGCAGCATTTCTAAAACCCGCAAATACAGTTGCGGGTTGTAGCACGCTTCGGTTTCCGAGCGCGCAACCTCTAAATGTGCGATCGCCTCCTGTACCTCACCCAAGTGACTCTGGGCTTCTGCTAAAATTAACAGATACAAGCCTAGATGCTGCGACTTTACATGGGTTCCCTGTCCCGTCGCTTCTAAATTTGAGTTGAGAACGTCTAGAGCGATTAAAGCCCATTCTTTCGCCCCTGGCCAGTTCTTTTGCTCTAAGGCTACTCTAGCCAAAAAGCCGTAATCTTGAGCCAAATTAACTGCTGAATTTTCCATATTTTCATGTAACCTCCGAGCTTTGATAGCTAAATTCCAGAGTGCATCCCAATCTTCTAAATGCTGCAATACTTCGCCAAGTTGATTGATGAATATACCAACGGTATCCGGCCGCCCCGCGCGTTCTAAAACATCAATACATTCCTGAAAATAATTCTTAGCTTCCGTCCAGTAAGGACGGTTGCCGCTGCGATGTTGTTCTGCTTGGAAGCGGTAGCAAAGACCGATGTGGAATAGCAGAAGTCCCTCTAACACTGGTGCTGGGTGAACGGTAAATAACAAATCGCTAAATTGTGTTTTCGACCCAATAAACGCTACTTGATGCTTCCAAAAACTGAGACTTTTTTGATACAATTCAATGGCGGCCGGGATGTGGTGACAAGCATATTCATGCCTACCGCGAATAAATTGCAAACTTGCTTCAATAGCGGGTTCTAACCTGATGTTGCAAGTTTGCAAGTCTTGGCTAGCTGACTCTAGTTCACTCAAAGAATTGGCTCCGAGAATGGCAGAATTAGTTAAACGCCAATTGCCAGTTTCTAAAATGTGGGAAAAAATGCGATCGGCACTTTTGCCTAAGAACTCCACCAAGTCGTCGGGGCCAATCACAAATTCAACACTTGTCGTCCAAGTTTCGATATCTGTTACTAACCGAATCAGTTTTTTTAAGATTTTGTCTGTCACCCACAGCACCACCGGAAAGGGAAAATTATTCCGAAATTCTTCCCTCACGTAGTTGGTAGAAATTAGCACCTGATCGATCGCACTTACCGATTCCAATCCCAACACCATTAAAGCTGAGGGATGGCTGCAGGAAACTTTGGTTTCTATCGTCGTGTAAAGAGTTTTAACAGATGGCGGGAGGACAATTTCTCGAATATCGATACCAGACTCCTCCCGCAATTGCCGTACAATTTCCTCTCTCATGGCACTGTAATTGCACCGTACCAAAATCAGCGAAAATTGCCCCTGAGACATCGATAGAGTCCGGGAGAGAGTTTGCAGCGAACTTTTGTTTTGCTGTGCTGCGGTGTCTTGCTGGCAGTGCGAATTAATCATAATTAATATTTGAAAAATATTCTCAGGATAGGTGCTGTCAACTGCCGAAAAAAGTAAGTTCGGCAACGGATTTTTTAACGGATGTAATGGATGGAAGTTCGGCAACGGATTTTTTAACGGATGTAACGGATGTAACGGATGTCAGGAATCGACCGCAGGGGGAAAGTGCAATTAAGAAATTCCTAACCGTTTTGGCGGTTGCTCTAACTAAGTTTACTTTTACCCGTTGTTACGTTTGCCAATCACAGCGAAGAATCACATGATTAATTTTATTTCTGCCCTTTTTGGCGATTTCCCATCACTGGGAACTATCAATTAATTAAGTTTATTTCAGCCTGCATACTTATTATTTTAGCCGATCGCAATTAAAGCATACCCAAAAAAATACATACTCTGTTATTCCCATATTCCCAGCAAAATCAACCGGATTTTACTGAAATCTTGATAATTGCTCAAATTCTACCCAGCAAAAGAGTCTTTGTTTGCGGGGTTCCCAGCCATCGCCCAAATCGCCCAAATCCAATTCAGTTATTCGCATATCGCTGAAATCCGGCATTCCTTGCTTGACTGACCCCTTGCATCACTGAGATAAACTACTGGCGGCGGCTCATCAATTACAGCTTGAAGATTTTTTGTCATAAATTTACTAATCTCCATATCTAAAGTAGCTGTAAAATCAGGTTCATCCCAATCCTCGCTTTCTTCAATGCTGATGGTTGGTGGTGGCCCAATATCAAAATCTAGCTCATCGCCAAAATCCGAAACTTTCTTAATTGGCTCTATTTTCTGACCGGTATCAGTGGCAAAAGCTTGAGTTGTATTGGCTATTAGTACGATCGGCAGTGCTACTAGGGCACTTATTGTTGGTCGCGCCGTGATTTTCCTCATCGTATCCTCCTGATATAAACTAAACTTTGGTGCTGCTATACATTCAACTTCTGCGGCTACTTTAGAGCGCTGTCAGTCGATTTTAAATTTTAGATTTTAGATTTCCTCCACAGATGAATCGGAGAGCTTTAACTAGGGTCTAAAATTGGGGGCTGCTTAACACTCCGGCAGTTCGCAAGTATCCGTTTTTGAGCAGAGTCATTAATTAATAGTGGCTTGTTTTTCCACAGGATATAACCTTATCTGTGACTGTTTGTGGCAAGTTTGCTTAACGGAGCATATCCGGTCAACTGTTTGCCTTTCTATTTACTACGTGAAAACTCTTAAACAGTCAGGTTTTCCCGTTAAGTAATTCCCCGGCGTTTGCGAGTGTTCATCAGAAAGGTGGGTGGAAACCCCGTCGTTGTAGGACGGCTTTATATTAAACTATAGTTTGGTCAATGACCCACCCGCGACGATGGATTCAGACAGCCTAACGAGCGAAGTCCAGTACAACTGGCGGCGCAGACAAATCGGTAGACCGGGAAAAGAGGATAGGGCAATGATAAACATCCCTGGAATCAAAACAACAGATAAGAATTCCTTTTAGGTATTCGACGCATAAAAACCGCTGGGCTAGCGGGGCTAGTCTGTGGAGCGAACATAAGACCAGAAAACTCCTTGTGGGTGGAGGCAGTTGCGATGAAGCAGAAACTCAAATCGTGAGGTTTGGGAATCACCGTGGCTTTAGCCCGGTGAGAATGTCAACTCAGACTCAAAGCAAAGTGTGTGAGAAGTTCGATCGCACACCAGTTTTCGCACACCAGTTTTCGCACTCCCGCGCTGCCACCAGCAAGCTGATGTGATATACCACAGCCACCGAATATGTGTCAATACTTATATCTTAACATTTCTAAGTTGTTGCATAATTCTCGTTACCAGGAAGAGCCTGGTAACGCAGCTCGGCGAGGCAGAGCCTCCAGCCAAGTCTAGAGGACTCCTATTTCGTCAAGCCGTGTTCGAGAGCGAAGCGAACCAACTCAGTACGGCTGTTAGTACCCGTCTTGCTAAACAAACGGCTGACGTACTTTTCCACATTACGCACGCTAGTTTCCAAGCGGCGGGCAATTTCCTTATTCATCAAACCTTGAGCAACCAAATCCAAAACACTTTGTTCTCGCGGAGTCAAATCAATTTTAATCGGCGAAGGACTTTGGGCGATCGAACTCCGCCCACTCAGCAAAGACTCAATTCTCGCCATTTGGCTTGTCAAAGCAGCAATATCTGGACTTTCAGCATTTTCGCTTGTCTCCTTAGCAGCCGCGCGGCGGGCTAGCAAATTGGTTACTATTGCTACTAATTCGTCGGGATCGAAGGGCTTAGAAAGATAAGCATCGCAGCCTGCTTGATAGCCTTGAATGCGATCGCTCGTCATCCCCTTAGCCGTCAAAAACACCACCGGCAAAGCTTTATAGCGAGGATCTTCCCGCACTTGCTTGAGAAACTGATAACCGTCCACCTGGGGCATCATAATGTCTGAAATCACCAAATCCGGATTAGTCTGCTGCAAGATTTCCCAGCCGTCGCGAGCATTACTGGCAACCTCAACCGCAAAATCGCTATCTTCCAAATAAGCTTGTACTGCTTCCCGCAAGCCCGGTTCATCATCTACCAATAATAATCGTGCTGACATCTCTGTTACCTTCTTAATAGTGTAAATATTGTAGGTTGGGTTGAGGAACGAACCCTACACTTCGCTCCGCCCAAATCTTCATTTTAAATAAGGTGTTGGGTTTCGCCATCGCTCAACCCAACCTACAGAATAAAAACTTTAGCTCAAAACTCAAAACTATTGTCTTTTTTTCCCCTTAAACTTTGGAACGATCGGTCAAAATTTCATAGCCAGTTTCTGTCACCAACACAGTATGCTCAAACTGAGCCGACATAGCATTGTCAACTGTTACAGCAGTCCACTTGTCAGAAAGCGTCCGAGTGTACTTAGAACCGGCATTCAGAATCGGTTCGATCGCCAATGTCATACCGGCTCGCAATTTCACGTTCGGCATTTCGCGGGTGCGGAAATTGAAAACCGACGGTTCCTCGTGCAAATTTCGTCCGACACCGTGGCCGGTAAACTCCTCAACGATAGTAAAACCGTTGCTTTTGACATGATCTTCCATCGCACCAGCCAAATCGAGCAAATAGGCTCCAGCCTTCACTTGTTCGATGCCTTTGTAGAGAGCTTCTTCTGCTACTCGGATTAATTTTGCCGATTCGGGAGTTACTTCCACAACTGCGATCGTAATGCAAGAATCGCCGTGAAAACCTTGGTAATATGCCCCCGTATCTACCTTGAGAACATCTCCGGCCCGAATTACCTTTTTGGCGCTGGGGATGCCGTGAACAACTTCGTTATTAATACTAGAGCAAATCGATCCAGGGAAACCGTGATAGCCTTTAAAACTCGGAGTTGCACCCATTTCGCGGATACGTTTTTCGGCATAAGCATCCAAATCAGCAGTAGTCATTCCCGGTTTCACCATTTGGGAAATTTCTTTAAGTACCGTTGCAACGATTTTTGCTGCTTGCCGCATAATTTCGATTTCGCGTTCCGACTTAATTTCAATGCCTCGACGCTGTTTTTTGACTTGGGGTGCTTGAGTTGGACTAGAAAGCAGACTGCTAAAAATATTCATGTATTGATCGGCGGGTAATTTTGTACTTTGACGGCAGGTTGAAGCAAAAAACGGCAAATATCCAGCTTTTTGTGGAAAAAGGGGTGTCTTGTTCCGAACTGTCGATCGCGTGTCCTTTAAGCTAGCTTAATATTTTTCTCAGTAATCAGCACGGGATTGGGGGGTCAACAAAGCGGTTTTAACCGCCGAGTCCGTTGGAGCGGGATTTCCGAGCCTTCCTGTAAGGTTAGCAATTGCGGCAATTAACTTAGTTATGTCAACTGGTTTAGATAAGTGCATCTGGAAACCAGCTTCCAGCGCTTGCTTGCGCTCTTCCTCTCTCGCGTAGGCCGTCAGGGCGATCGCAGGCATCTTTCCACCCCTGAGCACTTCCATTTCTCTCACGCGCGCGATCAACTCATAGCCGTCTGCTTGCGGCATTCCAATGTCGCTCAGCAGCAGATCCGGCCAATAACTCTCCAGTGCAGCTAGAGCCCCGGCTACCGATGTCGCCGATCGCACCATAGCTCCTTCGTCATCGAGTAAAGCAATCAAAAACTCCCGCGTGTCATCGTCATCATCCACCACCAGCAATTGCAAATTAGCCAGAGTGGGGAGAGTCTCTGTCGCGTCATTGAGTTCCGACCAATCATCCCCTGCACCTCCGGTCTTCCTTTGTGCAAGAGGTAAAGCCACCGTAAATTTCGCACCTTCGCCCGGATTATTCTCTGCATGCACCTTACCGCCGTGCTGTTCCACCAAGTGACGGACGATCGCCAATCCCAGTCCCAAACCCCCGTAAGACCTAGTTGTGCTGCTATCAGCTTGGCGGAAGCGATCGAAAACATAAGGCAAAAAATCAGGATCTATACCAATGCCACTATCAATTATCTGAATGTGAGCCTCATCGCCAACTGACTCTAACCGCACCTCTACTTTACCCTCTTGCGGACTAAACTTAATCGCATTTGACAGCAAATTCCACACAATTTGCTGCAAGCGATCGGGATCGCCGATAACTTCACCTACATTGGGACTGCACGTTAATTCTATGACTATTGATTTTTCCTCACTCAGCGGCTGCAAAGAATCTATTGCCAGCTTGATCGCAGATTCCAACCGAATCGGATGCTTATTTAAATTTAGTTTCCCCCGCAGAATCCGCGAAACATCTAAAATATCTTCGATGAGTTGAGCTTGAGATTTAGCATTGCGCTCAATTGTTTCTAGGGCTTTCTCAATAGTGTCTTGGTCAAATGTTTTGGTACGAAGCAGCCTAGACCAGCCGAGAATTGCATTTAAAGGAGTACGGAGTTCGTGAGAGAGAATAGCTAGAAATTCATCCTTCATCTGGTTAGCTCTCTCCGCTTCTTGTCGCGCCACTTGTTCGCGGATTAGTCTGCTGCGTTCTTCCTCTGCTTGCTTGCGGTCTGTGACATCTCTAACCGTACCCACATGACCGATCAGTTTTCCCAAATCCGAAAACATTGGCGATGACTGCACATTAATCCAACGCACAGTTTCGCTCCCAGCTAATCGAAACTCATTAGAATATTCGTGACCTTCTTTAATCCAAGCTAACCAATGTGCTACTACGCGATCGCGATCTTCTTCATGAACTTCCCGCTGCCAAATCTCTGCTAAACTTTCCTCCAAAGTTAACCCGCAAATCGCTTGACAACGGGGATTGATGTAAGTACAGCGGCCTTCAACGTCAGCTAAGTAAATTCCCAGTGGTGAACAAGCACACAAAGTGCGAAACCGCTCTTCACTTTTACTTAGTTCACTATTAACCGCAGCTAACAGTGTCGCTTGCTGCTTCACCTCGACTGTTTTTTGGAACAATTCCACAAATACCTGCACCTTCGAGGTCAATATTTCCGGTTCCAAGGGTTTGAACAGGTAATCCACCGCACCCAGAGAATAACCTTTAAACACGTGGGTGTCATTACTGCTGAATGCTGTGATAAAAATAATCGGAGTCGCTCGCGATCGATCTCTAGAGCGAATCAATGTAGCTGTCTCAAATCCATCCATTCCCGGCATCTGCACATCAAGCAAAATTACTGCAAAATCTTCATTAAGCAGACATCTCAGAGCCTCCGCGCCCGAACTAGCTTGTACTAGATTATAAGAGGGGCTGTTGAGAATAGCTTCTAGAGCTATCAAATTTTCTGGGCGATCGTCAACTAAAAGGACATTTACTCGATGGGGGGACTGCTGATTCATAATTTTTTTAATCTTTAATTCTTAGCAAATTGACTAAACAGGGAGCGATTTTAGAGAGGGGTAAAATCCAGTCTACTTCAACATTTGCGATCGCCGATGCTGGCATGGTCGGGCATAGAGCTGAATCCGGTTCCTCCACGAATGTCAATCCTCCCTCAGCTTTAATTTTTGCCAGCCCTTTACTACCATCCGAATTAGCTCCCGTTAAAATTATGCCGATAACTTTCTCCCCAAAGGCATCCGCAGCAGACTCAAACAGCACATCGATTGAGGGCCGCGCATAGCAGACAGGAGCCTCAGTTGATAGTGCAAATGTAGGAGTTCCGCGATTGCGGATTGGGGAGTTTGAATTATGGATTGACTCCAGTGCCACGCTCCCCCATTCTGTAAAGTCGTTTTCATACAGGATAAACTCCTCGTCAGAGGGCGATTCTATTAGCAAGTGATAGTCAGCAGGAGCCAAGTAAACCCGTCCAGGTGCGATCGGCTCTTTGTCTTTTGCCTCTGTGATTTGGAGAGAGCTTTGCTTTTGTAAAAAATAAGTAAGCCTATTCTCAGAACTCTTATGGCGGTGTTGGACAATAGCTACAGGCAAAGGAAAGCTTTGGGGCAAATCTGCCAGCAGCACAGTCAGAGCCTCTAGCCCTCCCAAAGACGTACCCACAACCACTATTTCAAAATTTTTCTTATTTAACTCTCCGGTAGAGTTTCTCACTACTTTCAATTGGTTCATAGTATTTTTCATAAGGTGTAAAAGTCAGAGACTCCTGATGTCCTAGTCCTAAAACTCCAAACATTCCCAGGCTCTCATAAAAAAGCTTGTGTACCCGCTCTTGGAGGTGTGAATTGAAATAAATCATCACATTACGGCATAAAATAACATTAAATTCATTAAAAGAATTATCCGTTGCTAGGTTGTGGTGAGCAAAGACAATATTATCTTTAAGTGAAGAGCGAAAAATCGCATTTTCATAGGCAGCAGTGTAATACTCAGAAAACGCTTTCTTGCCCCCCGATTGGTGGTATAGTTGCGTATATTCTTGCATTTGTTTCAGCGGGAATATCCCTGTTTTGGCTGTTTTCAAAACTAATTCATTCATGTCCGTAGCGTAAATACGACAACGGTCATACAGTCCTTCTTCTTGCAGCAAGATTGCCATAGAATACACTTCTTCTCCCGTTGAGCATCCAGCGTGCCAAATCCGAATAAAAGGATAAGTACGCAACAGCGGCACCACTTTATTTCTGAAACTAATGTAAAAACTGGGATCGCGAAACATCGCCGTTACATTAACAGAAATATCCAGCAGTAAACGATCTAAGTAAGCAGGATTGTGAAGTACCTTTTCCTGAAGTGCAGAGACAGTGGTGAGCCGTTCCGAGCGAATAGTGTTCCTAATACGGCGCTTGAGAGAGGCAAGAGCATAATTACGAAAATCAAATCCGTAATAGCGAAACATTCCCTCTAGTAGGAGTTGAATTTCGATTGTTTCAAGTTCATGACTTTCGGACATTTTTAATTGGTAATTGGTTATTGGGCATTGTTGACTGTTGACTGTTGACTGTTGACTGTTGACTGCTGACTGATGACTAATGACTAATGACTGCTGACTAATGACTAATGACTAATAACTTCTTTCATCTATAAAGCCAGACACGCAGCAGCGACAGCAACTGTTCCGTATCAACAGGTTTGGTAATGTAGTCAGACGCACCAGCTTCGATACATTTTTCCCGATCGCCCTTCATAGCTTTCGCAGTAAGAGCAATCATTGGCAAGGAAGCAAATTGAGGCATATTACGAATTGCTTGCATGGTTTCGTAACCGTCCATCTCTGGCATCATCACGTCCATCAACACAATATTTATGCCAGGCGTATTTTGCAGTTTAGCAATGCCCTCTCTCCCATTCTCAGCATACTCAATTTTCATTTTATGGCGCTCTAGCATACTTGTGAGGGCGAAAATATTCCGCATATCGTCGTCAACAATCAAGACTGTTTTGCCCGCCAGCGTCGAATCTGTCTGATACAATTGCTCTAGCATTTGGCGCTTCGGTTCCGGCAAATTTGCTTGCACTCGGTGCAAAAACAAAGCTGTTTCATCTAACAAACGTTCCGGCGATCGCACATCTTTAACAATGATTGTTTCCGCCATGCGCTTGAGTTGAGTTTCTTCGGATCTTGTCAACTCTTTTCCCGTATAAATAATAAGTGGCAGACTTTTCAAAGTAGCCTCTTGCTTGATCTGCTCTATCAGTTCAAAACCAGTCATATCTGGTAGTCCCAAATCGAGTACAACGCAGTCAAAATGGCCCGATTTCAAAATTTCTAGCGCCTCTGCACCACTCCCCACAGCCGTGGTAGAAACATCGTGATTACCGATTAAATCCACAATACCTAGACGCTGTGTTTCGTCGTCTTCCACGACTAGCAAATTCTTCACTGGTCGCTCTACAAACCCCTTAATATCAGTCAAAGCTTTGCTCAATGCTTCGCGACTGACAGGCTTTTGTAAGTAGGCGATCGCCCCTAACTGCAAACTGCGCTGCCGCCCTTCTTCAACTGATACAATGTGAACCGGAATGTGGCGCGTACTTGGGTCGTGCTTCAAGCGATCGAGCACTGTCCAGCCATCCATCACAGGCAAATTTAGATCCAGCATAATCGCAGTTGGCTTGAACTCTCGCGCCATCGCCAAACCGATATCGCTCCGCAAAGCCACCAAACCTTTAAAACCCTGTTCCTGCGCCATATCCAAGAGAATTCGAGCGAAGTTTACATCATCCTCGACAATCAACAGCACGCGATCGTCACTCTCAATATTTTCTCGATCATCAGAGATTAAAGGTGAGGGGTAAGGCGCGATCGGCAAGTGGAAATTCGGCAAAGGAAGTGCGGGAGAATTAGCAGGGGGTAATTGAGGCGTTTGCTTGCCCGTTCCCGAACCCGTATCATTCATTATTCGCGATTCTTGGTAAGTTTGTGGCAGATAAAGCGTGAACCTACTACCCTCACCAGGGCTACTTGTCAATTTAATTTCTCCACCTAACAAATTAGCGATTTCTCTACTAATTGACAAACCCAAACCCGTGCCCCCGTATTTGCGGCTAGTGCTACCATCTGCTTGTTGGAAAGCCTCAAAAATAACCCGGTGTTTTTCAGCAGAAATCCCAATCCCGGTATCGCTAACTGAGAAAGCCAAAACAGTAGGGGAACTCGTTAAACTTTCTATTTCTAAATTCCACCCGGCCCGCGCTACTTCGACACGCAATTTCACCTCACCCCGTTCTGTAAACTTAAACGCATTAGAGAGGAGATTCTTCAAAACTTGTTGCAGTCGTTTAGCATCAGTATAGAGACCTTTTGGCAACCCAGACTCAAGCTCTAATTGAAAACTCAACTTCTTATCTTGGGCGATTTGGCGGAAAGTCCGATCCAAATGATCTCGCAAGTCCGTAAACAACACTTGCTCAATTTCCACTGACATCGTGCCTGATTCAATCTTAGCGAGATCCAAGATGTCATTAATCAGCCCTAACAAATCTGTTCCAGCCGAGTAAATTGTGCGCGTGTATTCAACTTGCTTCTGAGTCAAATTTCCCTCAGTATTGTCAGAAAGCAATCGAGCGAGAATCAACAGCGAATTCAGCGGAGTACGCAACTCGTGAGACATATTTGCTAGAAACTCCGACTTATACTTAGAAGTTAGAGCCAACTGTTCCGCTCTTTCTTCCAACAACCCCCTCGCCTGTTCAATATCTCGGTTTTTCCGCTCAACTTCCTTATTTTGCAGCGCTAGCAATTCAGCTTGTTCTTCTAATTCTTCATTCGTTTGTTGCAACTCTTCCTGCTGACTCTTCAACAGTTCCTCAGATGCGCGGAGAGACTGCGCTTGTTGTTCGAGACGCTTGTTAGTTTCCGTTAGTTCCTTTTGCTGAGTTTGTAACTCTTCCGCCAAAGACTGCGACTGTTTCAGCAACTCTTCCGTTCGCATACTCGCCGCAATTGTATTTAAGACAATGGCGATACTTTCTGTAAGTTGGTCGAGAAATGTTAAGTGTATTTCGCTGAATCGCCGGAACGAAGCTAACTCGATTACTGCCGTCACTTGTCCCTCAAAGAGTACGGGTAAAACCACAACATTCAACGGCGTAGATTCTCCCAGCCCAGATCCAATTTTAATGTAGTTCTCCGGCACTTCAGTCAACAGTATGCGTTCCTTTTCCAGGGCGCACTGTCCTACCAAACCTTCGCCTAAATGGAATCTATTTCCTAACTGTTTGCGTTCGCGGTAGGCGTAGGTACTTAACAGTTTGAGAAACGGATCGTGTTCCACAGCTTCCATCATAAAGAATACGCCATGCTGAGCAGAAACCAGCGGCGTCAATTCTGAGAGAATTAGTTTAGAAACAGTTTCTAAATCTCGCTGACCTTGTAGCATTCGAGTGAACTTAGCGAGGTTGGTTTTCAGCCAATCTTGCTCAGTATTCTTCTGCGTCGTCTCCCGGAGATTGGCAATCATCTGGTTAATGTTGTCCTTAACAATGGCAACTTCTCCTTCCGTGGCGACGGAAATTGACCTCGTTAAATCGCCTCTGGTAACAGCAATTGCCACTTCGGCGATCGCCCGCAGTTGAGTAGTCAAATTCGCCGCCAATTCATTCACATTATCCGTCAAATCTCGCCACGTCCCCGCCGCGCCCGGAACCTTTGCCTGGCCGCCCAATTTCCCTTCAATTCCCACTTCCCGGGCCACTGTAGTAACTTGATCGGCAAACGTCGCGAGCGTATCAATCATCTCATTAATCGTATCTGCCAGAGTCGCAATTTCTCCCTTAGCTTCCAGCATTAATTTGCGCTTCAAATCGCCATTCGCTACCGCCGTCACAACCTTAGCAATACCCCGCACTTGCGCTGTCAAATTCCCCGCCATCGAGTTTACGTTGTCGGTTAAATCTTTCCAAGTTCCTGCAACTCCTTTCACCTCAGCTTGACCGCCCAATTTACCCTCAGTTCCAACCTCCCGTGCCACCCGCGTTACCTCAGAAGCAAAGGAATTAAGCTGATCCACCATCACGTTAATAGTGTCTTTCAACTCCAGAATTTCGCCTTTAACATCAACGGTGATTTTCTTAGACAAATCGCCATTTGCCACCGCTTTCGTCACTTCCGCAATATTCCGCACCTGCGCCGTCAAATTCCCCGCCATCAAGTTAACATTATCGGTTAAATCTTTCCAAGTTCCCCCTACACCACGCACGTAAGCTTGCACACCTAATTTACCTTCCGTTCCTACTTCTCTCGCCACCCGCGTTACTTCAGATGCGAAGGAACTCAACTGATCCACCATGATGTTAATCGTGTTTTTCAGTTCGAGAATTTCGCCTTTAACATCTACTGTAATTTTTTTGGATAAATCGCCATTTGCCACCGCCGTTGTCACTTCGGCAATGTTACGCACTTGTGCTGTTAAATTCCCCGCCATCGAGTTAACTGAATCCGTTAAATCTTTCCAAGTTCCCGCAACTCCTTTAACTTCAGCTTGCACCCCTAATTTCCCTTCGGTTCCTACTTCTCTCGCAACCCTAGTTACTTCCGACGCAAAGGAATTTAACTGATCCACCATCGTGTTGACGGTGTTTTTTAACTCCAGAATTTCACCCTTAACATCTACAGTAATTTTTTTGGATAAATCGCCATTTGCCACCGCAGTAGTAACAGCCGCAATATTCCGTACTTGCTCTGTCAAACTACCCGCCATAAAATTAACTGAATCCGTTAAATCCTTCCAAGTTCCTGCTACGCCTCGGACATCCGCTTGACCGCCTAGTTTACCTTCGGAACCCACTTCCCTAGCAACCCTGGTTACTTCAGATGCAAAGGAATTAAGCTGATCCACCATCACGTTAATGGTGTTTTTCAGTTCTAAAATTTCGCCTTTAACCTGTACCGTAATTTTTTTAGATAAGTCACCGTTAGCAACAGCCGTCGTCACCTCAGCAATGTTGCGGACTTGTGCTGTTAAATTTCCGGCCATTGAGTTAACTGAATCCGTTAAATCTTTCCAGGTTCCTGCTACTTCCTGCACTTCAGCTTGCACGCCTAACTTCCCTTCCGTTCCCACTTCCCTAGCAACCCTGGTTACTTCAGATGCGAAGGAATTTAACTGGTCAACCATGGTGTTGACGGTATTTTTGAGTTCGAGAATTTCCCCTTTAACATCTACGGTAATTTTCTTAGATAAATCGCCCTTTGCCACAGCGGTTGTCACTTCAGCGATGTTCCGCACTTGTGCTGTCAAACTGCCTGCCATGAAGTTAACGCTATCCGTTAAATCCTTCCAAGTTCCGGCAACTCCTTTAACTTCTGCTTGACCGCCGAGTTTGCCTTCGGAACCCACTTCTCTCGCCACCCGCGTTACTTCAGAAGCGAAGGAATTTAACTGATCCACCATGATGTTAATCGTGTTTTTCAGTTCGAGAATTTCACCTTTAACATCTACTGTAATTTTTTTAGATAAGTCACCATTTGCCACAGCCGTCGTCACGTCGGCAATGTTCCGTACTTGTGCGGTAAGATTGCCAGCCATTGAATTAACTGAATCCGTTAAATCTTTCCAGGTTCCTGCAACTCCCCGCACTTCAGCTTGCACCCCTAATTTGCCTTCCGTTCCTACTTCCCTAGCAACTCTGGTTACTTCAGATGCGAAGGAACTCAACTGATCCACCATGATGTTAATCGTGTTTTTCAATTCGAGAATTTCGCCTTTAACATCTACTGTAATTTTTTTGGATAAATCGCCATTTGCCACCGCCGTTGTCACTTCGGCAATGTTACGCACTTGTGCTGTTAAATTCCCCGCCATCGAGTTAACTGAATCCGTTAAATCTTTCCAGGTTCCCGCAACTCCTTTAACTTCAGCTTGCACACCTAATTTCCCTTCGGTTCCTACTTCTCTAGCTACCCGCGTTACTTCCGACGCAAAGGAACTCAACTGGTCTACCATTGTGTTAACAATTTGCGCTGTTTGGAGGAATTCTCCTTTGAGGGGTCTGTCTTCTATTTCTAAGGCGATAGTTTGCGATAAATCCCCTTTTGCTACGGCCCGAATTACTCTGGCGGTTTCAGAGGTTGGTTGTACTAAATCTGTAATTAGGGTATTGACAGAGTTGACACTAGCTGCCCATGACCCCTCGGCGCTGCCGATGGTTGCCCGCTGGGCAATTTTCCCTTCTTTACCGACAACTGTGCCGATGCGATCGAGTTCGGCCGCCATTCTCTCATTGAGCTCGATAATGTCGTTAAGTTCGTCAGCAATTTTCCCCGCTAGACCGGTCTGGTCTATGGGCATCCGAACTGAAAAGTCCCCTTTTTTGACAGCTACTAAGGTTCTGAGTAACTGTTTGGCATAACCATTATTGGAATTGGGACTTGTTATCTGTGCAGTTGACATGACCGTTACCTTTGACGAGTTTGAAGGGGAAGGGGGGAATATTTTTGAGATTATTGATATTATCCGACTAAAGCAGTGTCTGATTGCTTCTATCGAAAGATGGATGACAAATTGCTGTTTATCAGCTATTTTGTTATTGGTTATTTTATACTGGTTAGCAAACTCTTCTTGCTAACTACTTAATTGTCGGGTGTCAGGAACAGGCCCGAAAGCCTGTTCCACCCTGTTCCACACAGAGTGAATTTTATTGTAAGGCGGGCAGGATGCCGGCCCTACAGATTATCAACTGCGATTATTTCCAATTTTGCCACGAACTATTGAAAATAGAAGTACCCGGAAAGGCGATCGGATTAACATTTTGTTGCAATCGCAACTGCAACACTTCCAAGTTGGGCTCGCGGGACGGTAATTCGTCAACTAATTCATAAGGGAGAATCCCCTTTTCTAGGGAAAAAGCAGCCGTAACTCCCGCCGCCGCACCGGCAGACCATTCAAAAGAATGCACTCGATAAGCAGCGGCCGCTGTGTGGCTAACAGCAATACTTTTACCCGCCACTAACATATTGTCAATTTTTTGGGGAATCATTGCCCGCAGCGGAATTTGGAAGGGATAAGCTTGCCCTTGAGCTTTGCGAGTGCCTTCGCGTTCGGTATTTCCTGGTGCTTCCGGCGGACTGTTGGTCATGCAGGGGTGAAAGTCGATCGCATAATGACCGATACCCACAGAATCAGGATAAATCGTAGCGCGCGATCGCGATTTTGTATCCTCAACAGATTGACTTCCCACAGCCAAAGCCGGCGCATTCAAACCACCCACAGCCAACCACAAATTCCGATACTCTTCCTCCGACAAATTCTGGCGATAAAAATCAGCCTTAAAGTCAGTGCGAGACATATCAACTTCCCACACGGTAAAACCTTGAGGCTGATTGAAACTCGGCCGCCCAATAATACGCCGACCCTCCCGCATATAAGGATATTTAGAAAGTCCGTGCGCCGTCCCCATCGGCGAATCCAACCCGCTCAAAAAACGATTGTTTGGATTAGGCTTTTTCACTCCATCTCCTAGCTGCGAGTCAGTAGTTCCTGTTACCAGCCAGTAAAAAAATCCTTTGGCATTTTCCTCTCCCTTTCGCAAAGTTTCGGTTCGCAAACCGCCCATCCATCCCCCCGGTTGCAGTTGACCTGCTTCTTCCAGTTGCTCGCGAGAATAAATTAAATTATCCTGGGCAGAACCGGGACGATAGTCATTGCCCCAAGTCCAGTTTTGCATCGAAATATCCCCCGGATAAATCGGGATTTGCTTCGGGTCTGAAGGTCGCTTTTCATCCGGTCTCATGCTCCTGATTTGACGGTAGGTGAAAACTAAGGGAAAGCTCGCCAATCTCTGCAATTCGTAGCTGTAGTAAGGAGCGTATTGTTGATAAAAAGACGGCACTTGATGCTGCTGCGGTTCCTTCGTTGCTTGCATCGCAAAGGTGTAGGTAAAACCTTGAGTGCAGTAAGCGTCGCCGGTTGGGCTGGGGGAGGAAGGTTCGAGAGGAGAACGCGGGTCGATTCCGAGGCGGTAGGGAACATCCGCAAGTCCGATCAATTCACCTGTTTCGGTGGCATCTACCACGTACCACTCAGCAGATATAAGTTTTGAATTTGACTGGTTAGGTGGTTTGGGAATAAACCGAATAATAGTTTTGTTAAATCGCGGAGAATTTTCGTAGCGATAGGCATCTTCGATCGTCTGAGAAAGAGTTTCGGTGTTGATTGGCGGCGTGTTGGCGGCGGGTTTGTGTTGAATGGCGATCGCACTTTTAATTTGTTGGCCCCCAACCGCATTCCCTGCCACAGCAGGAGTAATTGCTAGTTCTTTAATAACTGTATTGGGAAACCATTTCAGCGTGCCTTTGCCTTTTTTAGCGGCATCCTGCAAAATGTTAAATAGAATTTTGTGACCGTCGTAGGGCATGAAACACGAATAGCTAACCCAACAGCCTCCGGGATTTAGCCGGCCGTAATGTTGCTCGATCCGCTGCCGCAATTCTAGGTAGCCGCGGGGGTAATATAAGAGCGATCGCTGAGTATCTCTTTCATCGAGTGCGGAAGTTCCCTGGGAGGAAATTTGACCGCCTACCCAATCAGTAATTTCAGTGAGGCAAACTGTGCGCCCCGCCAGCAAACCTTCGTAAGCGGTAGCAGCCCCTGCGAGACCGCCGCCTGCTACTAGAATGTCGCAAGTTTCAGCAGTGTCGGGATTGCGGGGAGGTGCAGCAAATACTGGCGAAATGCTCCCCATCGCGGAAATTATGCCGAGGGTGAGGCTAAGGATCGATCGACCTTTGAGCAAAAATAGATAGTGTCGAAGTTTCATCGGAGATTGTGGAATTAATTTTGACATAGCGCGAAAAACACTCATCCCATTTAAATGTTTATTTTGCAGTATACTGGTATTTCGCGCTGTTGTCAGGGAAAACTTTTTTAGAGAAGAGGCATTAATACCAGCAACAACTATTGAACAGCCGGATGAATCTTATGCTCAAGATAGTCAAATTTTTTAGGTTATTTATTCCTTTTGAGACTTTAACAATTACCACCAGTTTAACTTATTCGGAAGTTTTACGCAGGTTGGACGAAGTTGTTACTCCTCCCAAAGTTTTTAGAATAATTATACCCTTTGGTCAGCCCCCTGCGAAACCCTATGAAGGAACGATTTATGGCAAAACCTTCAAAATTAATCGCATCATCATCGGCAGACATTTATTGTTCCCAATTATACAAGGAGATATACATAATCAACAGTTCGGTTGTTCCATCAGGATTAGGATGAGTTTACATACAACAGTTATAGGATTTCTGATTCTGTGGCTGTGGACAACTGGCAGTATTGGAATGTTTTCTTTATTTGCTTGGTTAGTCGAACCCTCCGTGGGAGCAATATTTTTACCCATTTTAGGAATGTTTATTTTTGGGTGGCTTTTGTGCTTGATTCCTTTTAAAATAGAAGCAAAAGCAGCTATAAAGTTCCTGTCTATTCTCTTAACATAAAGTAATTGATTACGACCATATTTGAGCTGTATTGTTAAAAACAATCTGGCTTCATCTGCGGCAGTAAAAAAAAACTAAACTTTCCGGGATTACCCATGCGTCAAAACCAACTCAAACAAAAAATTAAACAAGGCGAAACAGTCCTCGGTTTATTTATGAACTGCGCTTATCCCGCATTCATGGAAATCTGCGGTCACGCTGGATTTGATTTCGCCGTTATCGATATGGAACACGGCCCCCTGAACCCGCTTGCTGCTGAAGATTTGTGTCGCGCCGCCGACTGCACCGGAATTGCACCGATTGTTCGTGTCCGCAAAAACGACGGGCCGCAAATTCAACGAGCTCTCGACATCGGCAGTGCAGGAGTTCAAGTACCTCAAATTGAAAGCAAAATCGATGCCGAAACCGCTGTCAAAAGTGCTAAATACAGTCCTCTTGGCACGCGAGGCCTTTCCTTTGCTACGCGGGCAGGACTTTACACCGCTGCAGGTACAAATATCACCGATCGACTCAACGAAGAATCCTTAGTTGTGATTCATGTCGAAGGCAAATGCGGCATCGACAACCTGGCAGAAATTGTTACTGTGCCAGAGGTGGACGTGATTTTTCTGGGGCCTTACGATTTGTCACAGTCTATCGGCATTCCCGGCCAAGTCCGCGATCCCCGAGTCATCGACATGATGCAAGAGGCAGTCCAAACCATCCGCAAAGCAGGCAAAGCCGCCGGTACTTTTGCCGAAAACCCCGAAATCGCCCAGCAGTGGATTGATGCTGGCGTTCAGTACGTCGCACTTGGGGTCGATGTTGCCGTTTTCCTGCGGGCCTGTCAGTCGCTGGTGAAAGCAGTCAATCGATTTTAGATTTTAGATTGGGGATTTTGGATTAAAAGAAGAACCAGCACCCAATTCATCTTGTCGTCTTTACGATATCTTTGCAATTTTTGTAGTGTTTTTTACGACACATACAAAAATCCTGCGCTAGAGTAGAAGCATACACCTCCTCTAGGCAAAATTAGGGAGGGGAGCAAGGCTTCAGGGAGTAAAATCTATGAAAACCGTATTAGAATCCATTCATTTGGATTATGCCTTCATGTTTACTTTCAAAAAAGTAAACTCGATTAAGCTAGAAGGTTTCAAGGAATTTTTTGACGATATGCCTGTCGATCCGTATGTGAAAGGTAAGTATCGTTCGAGAAGATTGTCGCGGTTTGTAGTCAACGGAAATGAGTTAGTTAAGTTACCTCACGGCTATTTGTATCAAAGCAAAACATACAATCCGCTAGTGGGTGATATCAGGCGGGAATTTGCCGAATTGGACGATCGGCTAATCGCCCTCGATAATTTCAAACAGATGATTTTTGCTTTTTTCGATTCCTGCAAAATTCACCCGGAAGCTGAAATCGGCATCCATCAAATCAGGACGACTTGTTCGCCAAACAATTTCGGCAACCCCGCACCGGAAGGCATTCACCAAGACGGTACTGACTTTATCGGGATTTTCTCGGTTGACAGAACTAATATTGTCGGCGGGGAAACGCATTTGTACTTGGCTAAAAAAGAGAAGCCTGTTTTTAATAAAATTCTGCAACCGGGAGAATTGCTGTTAGTTAACGACCACGAGTTTTTCCACTTTACTACACCGATTAAACCGGAATCTGAAGGGGTGGGAACCAGGGATGTCTTTGTGCTGACTTCTCCGAGTTTGCTTACCGATTGAGGATACAGTCTGGGACGAATAACCTAATGATGTAGGGTGCGCGCAGCGCACCTTACTTCGATTACCCATTACTGCATCCCACAGATCACCTTTTGGTTGCGCCCCTCCCCATTTCAATGATGGTTAATGCTTGGGAAAATCGATTCCTGAAATTGATATTCCTTCCATCTTCTGCACATATCGTCCTTGCGCCGCTACACATTCTGCCATTTTTTTAGCTTGTATGGGTTGACTCCTGGGATCGGGGGAGATACCTCTATACTCCCATGTACCGCGAATGTCGCCAGAGAATGCTTTTCCATTGTTTTTTAATACTAGCTCCGTGCCAGTTGCATCAATATAGTATTTCCCATTTTCAACAGACACGCTGCTAATTGTGATAGATTCGACTCCTTTGTAGGGATTTGCAGGGCCATCAACGATCTTGATGCAGATTCTATTGTTTTGATGTGCAATCTCTCTACGGGAGTTATTGAACATTGTTCCTTGAGCGTAGTAAGCTCCTGTGGGTAGAATTGTAGAGCCCTGTTGATTACTTTGAGCAGAGGACAATGATGAGATTGACAGAAGGATAGAACTAAAAATTAGTGTTTGGATCGCCAAAAATTTCATTTGCAACAACACTCCATTAAAATTATTTTTTCATATTCTACACGATCGCAAATGCTCTATAAACTTCTCTACAGTTCTTGCAAAAGTCAAATTCACCTCCAGCAAGTCCCCCCTTATTCAGGGGAGAAACAAGAATAATCTTGCTTCTTCCCCTGACTCAAGGGCAGGGTTGGGGTGGGTGCTTTGTGTTTTTGCAAGAGTTCTAATCATGACTCAAGTCATTACTACAAACCTTTCGTTAGTAGTGAGGACTTTATTCGTCTTTCTGGCGTTTAGTCAATCATGACTCAAGTCCTGACTACAAACCTGCATATTTTCCTAAAAAGCCAGGTTTATGCCTCTAGCAACTCACAGATAAATCTTATCGAAACTTCCGTTCCGACTCTTGAATGGGAACATCATTAATACTAGCTTCACGTCTTCGCATTAACCCATTTTCGGCAAATTCCCACTGTTCATTACCATAGGCGCGATACCAATAGCCAGAATCATCGTGCCACTCATACTCAAATCGGACAGAAATCCGATTATCTGTAAAACTCCACAGTTCTTTCTTTAAACGGTAATCTAATTCCTTTGACCATTTTCGTCTTAAAAAAGCCTTGATTTCTTCCCTGCCACTGAAGAATTCGGCACGGTTTCGCCACTGAGAATCTTCCGTATAAGCTAAGGCTACTCGTTCAGGATCGCGGGTATTCCAGGCATCTTCAGCAGCTTGAACTTTGGCTTTAGCTGTTTCCAACGTAAAGGGCGGTAGAGGTGGTTTAGTTTCCATAAGCTTTGTTTTTTGTGATTATAAAAGATCAGGTGCGGGATGCTCGCGCTACAGAGAGAGTTTTGGGAATTTGATATCAATCCTCAGCATCGGGATCGATTCCCATTGCTCGCAGTCGCTAACTACAGCCAACGGAGTACAATCGCGCTCTTGCTCTCCATTACGGCTAGCAAATCCCAAAACATCCAATCTGCCAGAATGATGCTCTGGGGATGCTCGTGAAAATTTTTCACAAACGTACCGTCGGAGTCTGGCAGTTGGGTATGGTCGGGGAATGTACGAGGCCGACTTCTAGCAGTTATTGTCTCGTTCATCCTCTTTTCCGTACAGTTATTGTTTATTCTAATGCGAAATTTTAGATTCCGCCGATTGTAGACTCCAGCTAATATTAACTAAACCCAGCTAACCACAACGGAAGCATCAGCAGTAAACCAACAGAAGTGATGGCGATGCTGCTAGCTAACAAATCGTGATCGAGCTCGTAGACTTCTGCTAAAATCAGCACGGAAAGAGCTGTGGGCGTTCCCGACATCAACACCAACACGAACCTCGGATCGCCGCTCAATCCGAAATAACTAGCACCCAATCCGATCAGCACCGGCACAATTACCACTTTTAACAGCGACGGGATTAACGCCAGTTCAAAACTTTCCCATTTCTTAATAGACCTCAGCCGGATGCCAACCAACAGCAAAGCACTGGCAATTACCACCCAAACAGCAGTCTGTAATCCCGATTCCACTATCTCGGGCAGGGGGATGTTTCTAGTATAAAAACCAATTAAAAAAGCCCACAGGGCGGGAACTGTCAGCACGTCCCGGATCTGAGTCCACCAGTGATTTTTTTGCTCGGAGTTCCCGAAATAGCTAGCAATAAATACACCGAAACAATAAGTTCCAATAACGTTGTTAGTGACGCTGTACAAGACAGCCCAGTTGGTGTTATCGGTGCTGATGATAGACGGGGTGATTGCTAATCCAACAAAGCCCGTATTCCCTAACATCGAAGCTAGGATAAAACTCCCTTCGCTCGATCGCTTCAGGGAATTAAAATTTACTAAAAACAAATTGACTAGAGAATTTTTGCCCTGAAAATAGGGCTTTTGGATGTGGGCAGCACTCAGCCTACGCAATAATACCCAAGTCAGCCAAGCACAACTCGTACTCAGAAATAACACGAATATGGCGATCGCAGGTGTGAATCCCACAGCACCCGAAAAATCGCTTTGACGGGCTAAAACTAGAATTTGCAGCGGTATCCCAATCCAGAAAAGAAAGTGGCTCAGCAGCTTGGGAAAGTCAACTGGGATGTACCGAAACAGCAGCAGTCCTAAGCCAGTCCAGATAACTAGAGGCGTATAAGCGTGAAATAAGGTTTCAATCATAAAAATTTAACTAGACAATTGGAAATGCCTCTATCTATTAATAGTAATGCTAAAATCCGTTTAAGAAATGCCAATTGTCGTTAGCGGAGCCCTCAAAGAGGATCGCACTTGCACGCTTTTTCGTCCTAGCGTGTTCGCAGCACTGCAGGCCCGAAAATTTCCGCCCAAATTCCCGCACCTTCCAGAGCACAATCCTCAGACTGGCCGCCCCAAATGCTTGCAGCTTTTTGCCTTCAGATTCACAAAACCTCTGTTAATTTGACCAATGTGCGATCGAGTTATCTTGCCTTGGACTCACAAGCGTGCAACGTTTTCCTGCCATTTCAAGCGAACGGAAACAGGAGGAGACTAAAGCGGCTGATGACTTGCACTAATCAATTCAATTTCAAAGCATTAACAGGAACCTCATCCCAAGAACTAACAGTCCGCAAAGTAGCAACCCAGCCCTGCTGTTTTTGTTCTGCCGTCAAATTCTTCTCAAAAGATTCGTGGCAATCCTTCGCTTGAGTCTCATCGCAACAAGCAATGCAAGAATAAAGAATACCAGACGGATCGATTTGCTCGTTTACCCAAATAATCACGATCTACTCTCCCAATTAACTTAACTATTATCTAAATTTTCCTATATTTTTGTCAATTAAGTAGGTAGGTATTAATTAACCCTAGTGCGGCATTTTAGGTTAACAGGCAAGATGCCTGTTCCACACACAGGCAAGATGCCTGTTCCACACACAGGCAAGATGCCTGTTCCACAACAGATGAATTTTTTGTGGGGAGTAGGGGTTGGGCTTCTAGCCCGCCCTAAATTACTTCGATGCCAAATTTGCTAAAGACTCGCCCGCAACCCGGCAAATCCGCCAGTCGGGCATCACATCAGCACCGATACCCTTGTAAAATCCGATCGCCAATTCATTCCAATCCAAAACACTCCATTCCAAACGCCCGCAGCCCCTTTCAACCGTCAACTGTGCTAAATAAACTATCAAAGACTTGCCAATTCCCCGCCCTCGAAACTCAGGCACCACAAACAAATCTTCCAAATAAATTCCCGGCTGAGTCAAAAAAGTAGAATAATTGTAAAAAAACAGCGCCCAGCCCACAACTCGATTTTCGCACTCGGCTAAAATCGCTTCAGCAAAAGGTCGATCGCCAAACAAATGATGCTCCAAATCAACCGCATTCCCAGTAACGGCATGAGATAATTTTTCGTACTCAGCTAAAGCTTTAATCAAATCAAACAGCACCGGCACGTCGGCGCGGGTAGCTGGACGCAAAATTACCTCAGAAGACATAAATAAGTAAGTAGTACGCGACAATCAACAATTAAAAATACCACATCCAGACATTTTTAATTGGTAATTTTTAATTAATTTTTTCCACATTAAACCAGCATATTTACAGTGGCCTCGGAGTGCCACCCCACAATAATTTTAAGATTTTTCAAAATGCCAACTCAATTTTTTTTAGTTTATTTCAACCAACCCTTCAATCGTTCCGTCACTTGAGGGCGGCGCAGCTTTCGCATTGCCTTATTTTGAATTTGACGGACTCGTTCGCGGGACAAATTGAACAAACTGCTGACCTCTTCTAAAGTGTAAGGTTCGCCGGTCAGCAAACCGTAACGCATAGCAACAATCTCTTTTTCCCGCTCAGTCAAAATACTGTCCAACACCTCCAAAATATCTTGGCGCATCATCATCTCATTCATCTGAGCTTCGGGAGATTGTGTCGCGTTATCTTCGAGAACATCCAAAAGTTCCGAACTTTCTTCTGAGCCGATGCGGTGGTTGAGAGACAAAGATTGCCGACGTACTTGCTGGAGGTAGCGAAGCTGTTCGCAAGTAACTTGCATTTCTCTAGCAAGTTCAGTTTCACTTGGATTTCGTTGAAGAGAACGCTTCAAATCTCGATAAACTTTTTTGAGTTTATTTAACTGTTCGACAATGTGAACAGGCAAGCGAATCGTCCGCCCTTGATTGGCAATTGTCCGGGTAATTCCTTGGCGAATCCACCAATAGGCATAAGTAGAAAACTTGTAACCCTTCTCCGGATCGAACTTTTCGGCTGCCCGATTCAAACCCAAAGCTCCTTCCTGAATTAAATCGAGAAAAGGCACGCCCCGATTAAGATAGCGTTTGGCAATCGAAACCACCAAGCGCAAATTCGAGCTGATCATTTTCCGTTTCGCCGACTGACACTGGTGGCGAAGCTGTTGCAGTTGAGTTTCGCTTATCCCTAAAGTCGCTGCGAGTTCAGCTTTTGTCGGCACTCTGTCGAATTCCTGCTGCAAACGCTGTTCTAATTCATCCAGGGCTACCAATTCTTGAACGCGGCGCGCTAACTCTACTTCTTCGGCTGCTGTCAGTAGAGGATACCGAGCCATTTCCTTGAACAAAGCTCCCACTGGATCGTCGGCAGACCAGTTGTTGTATGCTGACGATCGAGTTACCGTCGGACGATCGATCTCGGTGTCTTCATCTTGTGCGATCGCGAATGAGGCTTCGGGTGCCACCGCAAAACTGCCTAGGTCAGATTCTGCCATATCGTGCTTGGTGTCGGTGGAAGGATTTGAAAAGTATCCCTTAACTTTAACCAATTTAACCGGAAATTTCCGAAATCCCAAATCCGAAATCCCAAATCCGAAATCCCAACCAAATCCCAAATCAATTAGTTCGGGCTAGTAAAGGAGCAGCCTGCAACAACTGCTGAGTGTAAGGGTGCTGGGGATTAGTAAA
This sequence comes from Microcoleus sp. Pol12B5, assembly GCF_036701335.1. NCBI lineage: Bacteria > Bacillati > Cyanobacteriota > Cyanophyceae > Oscillatoriales > Microcoleaceae > Microcoleus > Microcoleus sp. Pol12B5. The sequence goes on from NZ_JAUBQQ010000011.1 coordinate 73,268, forward strand.
AATATCCCTAGTCTTACCGATTTCAACAATTTTTCCAGCATTCATTACCGCAATACGATCGCAAAAAAATCTCGCCACCCACAAATCGTGCGTAATAAACAGATAAGTCAAATTAAATTCCTGCTTCAACTCCAACATCAGCTCTAAAACTTGAGTCTGCACGCTGGCATCCAGCATACTCACAGGTTCGTCGCAAATTATCAGTTGCGGCCGAGTAATTAAAGCGCGGGCGATCGAAACTCGCTGCTGTTGTCCTCCTGACAATTCCCCCGGATAGCGACGAAAGAAATCCTCCCCAGGAGTTAAACCCACCCGCTCTAACATTTGGATTACTTGTTTTTTAGCTTCGCTGCCATTAGCTAATTTGTGAATAAACAAAGGGTCAGCAATACTTTGCCCGACAGTCATCATCGGATTCAGGCAAGCGTGGGGGTCTTGAAAGATCATTTGCATTTCGCGGCGGTGCTTCCTCACAGCATCCCGGTTCAGGGCAGTTATATCTATTCCTTGAAATTCAACTTTGCCACCAGTCGCAGTAATTAGCTGCAAAATCGTGCGTGACAAGGTACTTTTTCCGCAGCCTGACTCCCCCACCAGCCCTAGGGTTTCTCCCCGTTGTAGGTCTAAACTAACGCCGTCTACGGCTTTAATTACCTGACGATTCCTAGAAAACAACTGATCTAATAAATTGCTTTCTAAACTGTAGTGTTGCTGCAAATTCGTTACGGTCAAAAGAGGCGAATTTGTTGAGTTTGCAGTAACGACTTCAGTCCTGATTTCCTCGAATGCTAACCCTTTGTCAGAATCGGCTTGAATGTGCAAAGCTGCTTTGAGGAGCGATCGAGTATATTCGTGCTGCGGCTTCTCAAAAACGTTTAGTACCGGCCCGGTTTCTACAACTTTACCGCCGTACATCACCGCAATGCGATCGCAATACTCAGCCACCATCGCCAAATCGTGAGAAATCAACAAAATAGCCGTTCCCCGTTCCTCACAAAGTCTGGTTAATTCCTGCAAAATCTGAGCAGCTACAGTTACGTCCAAACTTGTAGTCGGTTCGTCCGCCACAATTAATTTGGGATCGAGCAAAAGAGCCAAAGCAATTGCTACTCTTTGCCGCATTCCGCCACTAAATTCGTGGGGAAATTGCGACCAACGAGACGCGGGAATTTTTACAGCTTCCAGAGTTTCGATCGCCCGTTTCTTAGCTTGCTTGCGATCCAAATTCGGTCTGTGAGCTTGCAAAGTCTCGATGCAATGTTCCCCGACAGTCATCAAAGGATCGAGACGAGTCATCGGATCTTGAAAAATCAATGCTACAGCTTCGCCCCGAAACCGCCTCAGCCGCGAAGCATTCATATCAAACACCGACTCTCCAGCAAAACTAACTCGCCCCTCAATCAGCGTTGAATCCGGCAGCAACCGCATCGCCGCCCTTCCCAAAGTTGACTTACCGCACCCAGACTCCCCAACTAATCCGAGCTTTTCCCCCGGTTTCAGCGTCAGGGAAACCCCGTCAACGGCCCAACCGGATTGGCCTCGCCGCTGGGGATAAGCTACTCGCAGATTGTCAACGGAAAATAGAGAAGAGTCATTAGTCATTAGTTATTAGTCCTTAGTCCTTAGTCTGTTGTTGTCTGTTGTCTGTTGTCTGTTGTCTGTTGACTCTTAACGGTTAACAGTTGTCTGTTGTTATTTATTATTTATCAATCTACTGGCGGTTAGTTGTTAGTTATTAGTATTGTTCAGGACTTATTAGTTATTGGCAAGGAAGCAATATGCTGTTTGTAAATACCAATAGAACTTGCTGCTACAAACAAAAAATTATCACTACATCATTAACCGACCAACTGCTTACTAACAACAGTCAACAGTCAACTGTTAACAGTCAATCATCAACTATGCTGTTTGTAAATACCAATAGAACTTGCTGCTACAAACAAAAATTTTATCACTACATCATTAACCGACCCACCGCTTACTAAGAACCGTCAATATTCAACCGTCAACTATGCTGTTTGTAAATACCAATATAAATTGCTACAAACCAAGATTTTATTACTACATCATTAACCGACCCGCCGCTTACTAACAACAGTCAACAGTCAACCGTTAACAGTCAACTGTCAACAGCCAACTGACTAAATTTCCCTTCGCTTCAACTCAGCTCTCCGCAGTATGTAAGTAGCGGCACAATCTGCGTGAGGATGGTCTGCTAAAACTTCCGCGAGTTCCAACACATATCCGGCGATATCCGGCCCCAGCTTCTCAGTCAGCACTTGACGTTCCCGAGAGGCGAGTTCTTGCACGCGGGCCTTAGCTTGCCAATTCGGAGAAAACATCTTGTCAATCTCGGTGTGGAATCCCAGACTTTCGAGAATGTCCCACTCGCCGTTATCGCACCAAATGCCCCCGCACAACATACAGCGCTCTATGTAAAAGGGCACTCTGCTGAAAGGAACTTTCGCCCGCGACAGATAGTGACCGTCTTCGGGACACAGCGCTGCTTTGCTGTCGTAGGGAGACGGCGTGAATTCTATGCCGAGAGTCGCTGTCGCATCAGGCTTCTCGGATTTGTTATACCACTGGCTTTGCTCTTTTTGCCAAGCTTCGTATTCTCTGCCTGGAATCCAGATACCGTAACAGTTGGGACACCACTGCACCGACATACGGCCCGCTAAGGTACCGCCTTCTAAATTGGGATGTTTACATTTTGGACATTCCACCGCTTTATTTCTCCTTGCCTTATTAATTCCCTGTTAATTCAATTATTAATTCTGTATCTGGGCGGGCCCTGAAGAACCAGAATTTTTTTGCAGCAGCGCGCCACAGTAGCCAATTAGCGTGTTGAGTCGCGCGATCGCCGCAGTTTGCCTCGCCTTTGCTGTCGCTGGCTGGCGCGACGCTTGCAAAAAGGTGACATCTGTCCCCAATAACCGCAGTTGCTTGTGAATTTCCGTCAAATAGGACTGCTCTGGGGGTGTTTCTGAGGCGTCTAACTCATCGCTTTCGGCTCTCATAATTTGGTTTCCGAAAAATTGTTGCACTTTTGTGTATTCGATCGCCAGCGCGGCTCCATCCAGATTATCCTGTGCAGCAGTTCTTTGTAGTTGTTCTAGTGCTTGCTGTAATTCTTGGTAGCACTGGCGGCGGTCTTCGGACAATATCATGATTTTGTAAACAAATTTGTATTTATAATCAAAGTAGATACTTACTTAAGTTTGCTCATATGGAGGGAAGCGGTGCGTTTTTGGAGCAATTCCCTGTTTTGTGAGAACTTTTTTCGATTTTCTGCCCTAACTCTACCCTTCTGGCTGCTGCTTTTAGTTTAGCGTTGCCGGTAAATGCCGATCCCCCGCAACCTCAACGGCTACCGCCCAAATCTGCTGATTTTACCCGATTTTCCTCGTTCGACAGACTGCTGCGGCGGCAGTGGTGTCACTATATTTTCCTACCTCCGAGGGGGGCGACTCGGGATTACATAGGTATAGTTTGAGAAAAATCGACTATTTTTTTGAATTGCAAATTGTGGCATTCAATTAGCTTAGTATAGCTAAACACATAATTTCGGCAATTCAACCGGAAACCGGCTTTTAACCATTTGTATTTCTAAGTTTTAAAGGTGTACCCCATGAACGCGAACACTCTGACTCCCTCTCCTTCGATCGATCCTGCCGTAGTTCCCGATTGGCTGCAAGAATGCCTGAATACTCGATCGCAGCCTGATGGGAGCCCTAACTCGAATTGTTCGACTGACGACAGCTTAATTTGTCGGGCATTTGAATTTGCCCGCGACTTGCACGAAGGACAATACCGCAAATCTGGAGAACCTTACATTTGCCATCCGGTAGCTGTCGCTGGAATACTCAGGTATATGGGCGGCAACAACGTCATGATTGCCGCCGGCTTCCTCCACGACATTGTTGAAGATACAGATATTACTCTCGAAGAAATAGAACAGCGGTTCGGCGCGGAAGTACGACAGTTGGTTGAAGGTGTCACCAAGCTTTCTAAGTTTAATTTTTCCAGCAAAACAGAGCGCCTTGCGGAAAATTTCCGCCGAATGTTCCTAGCAATGGCTAAAGATATTCGCGTTATTGTTGTCAAACTCGCCGATCGCCTGCACAACATGAGGACTTTGGAGCATTTGTCCGAAGAAAAGCAGCGCAGTATTGCCCTAGAAACCCGAGATATTTTTGCTCCCCTAGCAAACCGTTTGGGTATCGGCCGCTTTAAGTGGGAATTGGAAGATTTAGCCTTTAAATACCTGGAACCAGAAGCTTACCGCGAAATTCAGGACTTAGTGGCGGTGAAGCGAGCTGATCGAGAAACTCAACTCGCAGAAGTCACAGATAGTTTACGAGAAAGGCTTGACAAATTAGGCATTAAATGCTACGAAGTCAGCGGTCGTCCCAAACATTTGTACGGAATTTATGGGAAGATGCAGCGCCGCCAAAAAGGCTTTAACCAAGTGTACGATATTGCGGCGGTGCGGATCATAGTAGAAACCAATGATGACTGTTATCGCGCTTTGGCGATCGTCCACGATTCTTTCCGCCCGATTCCCGGCCGCTTTAAAGATTATATCGGTTTACCAAAAGCCAACCGCTATCAATCTTTGCACACCGGAGTAATCGGAACCAGCGGTCGCCCCATCGAAGTGCAAATTCGCACCGTAGCAATGCACCACATTGCAGAATACGGCATTGCCGCGCACTGGAAATACAAAGAAACTGGCGGTTCTAACACAACAGTCACTGGCGACGACGAAAAATTTACTTGGCTGCGGCAACTCCTAGAATGGCAAAGCGACCTCAAAGACGATCGCGAATATTTACAAAGCATTAAGGACAACTTATTCGACGAAGATATTTACGTTTTCACACCTAACGGAGACGTAATTGCTCTCAATAGCGGGTCAACTCCCGTAGATTTTGCTTTCCGCATTCACACCGAAATTGGTAATCACTGCACCGGTGCCAGAGTCAACGGGCGAATGGTAACACTAGACAAAGTTTTAAAGAATGGCGATATTGTAGAAATCTTGACCCAAAAAAATGGTCATCCCAGTTCCGACTGGCTGAATTTTGTCAAGACAAACGGAGCAAAAAACCGAATTCGTCAGTGGTTGAAGCGATCGCACCGAGATGAAAATCTTGCTCGCGGGCGGGAATTGCTGGAAAAAGAATTAGGTAAAAACGGATTAGAATCTTTGCTGAAATCTGAACCCATGCAGTCTGTGGCTCAGCGCTGTAACTACCACAGCGTCGAAGATTTAATCGCCGGTTTGGGCTACGGCGAAGTTACCTTAAATCTCGTAGTAAATCGACTGCGAGATTTAGTAAAAGTGCAGCAAAAAATTGAAGCTGCTCCCGCAGGAACCCACGAAGTGCCCCAGCTAATACCTGCATCGACGACACCGAAACCAGTACCGAGTTCATCTCCGAGCAAATCGCCCATCGCAGGTGTAGAGGGATTGCTATACCATTTAGCCGGCTGTTGCTGTCCGATTCCTGGGGAATCAATTATTGGAGTTGTGACTCGCACTCGCGGAATTTCGATTCACCGACAACGATGTTCAAATGTTGAGAGCGTACCTGGGGATCGGTTGGTTCCTGTGAGTTGGAATTCCAGCAACCGCAATGAATCTCGACCAAATACTTATCCGGTTAATATTCAAATTGAAGCCCTCGATCGAGTGGGAGTTCTCAATGATGTTTTATCGCATTTGAAGGACAACCAAGTAAACGTCCGCAGCGCTCAAGTCAAAACATATCCCGGATTGCCTGCATTAATTGACTTGTGCATGGATATCCAGGATAAACAACAGTTCGAGCGCACTTGTATGCAAATTAAAAAGATGAGCGATATTTTGAATTTGCGGAGGCTGAGTGAAGGGACTTAACAGGAAATTCTTCCTATGGCAAAACTCAGCCTTAACTCGGTTATTCCTTCAGCAAAGCTGACCAACTATTTATTAATCCGGCTTCCTAAAGACGACAAATCTCAGTTTCTCGATCGAGATGGTTACAACATAGACAACTGGCAACAGCTCGATCGAGATTTAAGAAGCCAGATACTTCCTCTGGAAGCGGAGCAAATGGAAAACACCAGATACGGTCAAAAGTACATGATTAAAGGCAGTTTAACAGGTCTAAACGGTACAATTTTACAAGTTAAAACCGTTTGGATCGTTACTCCATCCGAAACCAGATTTGTTACATTAGTTCCTGATTGACAAGAGGTTAAACTCCATGAAATTTGAACTGTTTTCACAGGTAGCATTGCGAGAAGATATTCCTAAGTATGGCCTAAAAAAAGGTGATACAGCAACTATCGTTGAACACTACCAGATGCCGGAAGGTGAAGAAGATGGTTATAGCTTAGAGGGTTTCAATATCGAAGCAATTACAGTTGAAGTTGCCGAGTCCCAGATTGAAGCAATAAAAGCTCCTATTTTGCAGCTTGGAAAATATTGATTACCATTCGCCTTCCACCAGCCTCCGATGAGAGCGATTGATCTTGCGAAGCAAAACTTGTTCTTCTTCAGAAAGAGGTGGTTTGCAAGCAGCATTAATTTTTTCTAACAGTTGTTGATTTTCGCGGCTGCGGATAAATTCTTCAAGGGCTATTTTAATCATATTTTGGCGGAGTTTAAGGCTTTGCATCGCCCAACTTTTGCTGCAAAAACTCCTGGGCGACTTGTCCAGCTTCCTGCTGTTTCTTATCAACTTGATAATTCAGTTGTCGCATATCTTCCTCGGAGATTTTGCCGCCCAATTCTGCGAGCACTGGACGCAATTCCGGGTATTTGTCCAAAATTTGCGATCGCACAACCGGAACTGCTTCGTAGGGCGGGAAATAGTTCTTGTCATCTGTGAGAACTACTAAACCTAAACTTTGAATCAAACCGTCCGTCGTATTACCAGCAATCACATCTACTTCTTTTTGTTGCAGCGCTTGATAAAGCAATCCTAACAGCAATTCCTTGGGTTGTTCTCGAAATTTAATCCCGTAAGTTTTAGCCAATCCGGGAAACCCATCTTCTCTCTCGTTAAATTCTGGGCCGAAACCAGCCCGGAGGTTAGGTGAAGCTTTCCCAAGTTGCGAAATAGTTTGTAAATTGAGCTTTTTGGCATCGTCTCCCCGCACAATAATCGCAAAACTGTTATTAAATCCTAGCGGTTCCGTCCATTCTGCTTTAAACTGTTTGGGATATTCTTGTTTGAGGTAATCGAGGACTTTTTTGGGGTCAGAAATCGGTTTCTGTTTGAGCAGGTTGGCGTAAGCAGTCCCCGTGTATTCAACGTACAAATCGATTTTACCTGCTGTTAGGGATTGATGGCAAAGCGAACCTCCGAGATTCAGTTCTCGTTCTACTTTGATATCTGTTTTAGCTTCGATATGCTGTGCTAAAATTTCTGCGAGAATGGCTTGTTCGGTAAAGTCTTTCGAGCAGATGACAACTTGCTTTTCGGGCTTAGAGGTACATCCTGCTACTGCAAGCAAGCAAAGCAGCCAGCAGGAATAGAAAAAAAAATCGTTCTTAGATATTTTCATGACTTAACTCACATTAAAAATCTACAATTAATACCTTATAAGTTATAGCATAAAGCCCAGATCGCAGACTTATTCCAGAAGTCTACGCTTTAACACCGATCGCACTTTACCCAAGTTCCGTTTTCCTGTTGTAACATTTATTTATAGACATGGAGGACAAAAAATGGTAATCAGCGTCAGCGATATTATCCAGCAGCAGCGGCAATTTTTTGCGACTGGGAAAACGAAAGATGTGGATTTTCGGCTTGAACAACTCAAAAAACTTAAAAGTGCGATCGAACTTAATCAATCACGAATAGTCGATGCTGTCAAGGCAGACCTGGGTCGGCCGGAATTCGAGGCTTATCTTGAAATCGCATCGATTGCCGAAGTTAACTATGCCCTCAAAAACCTCAAATCATGGGTAAAGCCGAGAAAAGTGCCTGCTTCGATAGATCAATTCCCAGCATCAGCCCGCATTTACCCTGAACCTTTGGGCGTAGTGTTAATCATCGGGCCTTGGAATTACCCATTTCAGCTAATGATATCACCTTTAGTCGGGGCGATCGCCGCCGGCAACTGTGCACTTCTCAAACCTTCGGAAATCGCCTCACACACCTCCGAAGTTATCGCCGACATGATATCCAAAACCTTCGATCCCGCCTATGTAGCCGCCGTCGAAGGAGGTGTGGAAATCAGCCAACAATTACTAGCCGAAAAATTTGACCACATCTTTTTTACCGGAGGCACTAAAATCGGTAGAATAGTCATGGAAGCTGCCGCTAAACACCTGACACCTGTAACCTTGGAATTAGGCGGCAAAAGTCCTTGCATTGTAGACTCAGACATTCAGATTGAATACACCGCAAAACGCATTGCGTGGGGCAAATTTCTCAATGCCGGACAAACTTGCATCGCTCCAGATTACCTGTTAGTTGATAAAAAAGTTAAACCTGCTTTGATGGCAGCAATTAAAACAGCAATTCACGAATTTTACGGCGACGATCCGCAAACAAGTCCCGACTATTCGCGGATTATCAACCAGCGGCAATTAGACCGTTTGAGTGGGTTTATCAAAGATGGAGAAATTGTCGTTGGTGGGGAAGTTAAGCCGGAAGATAGATATATTGCACCGACGGTTTTAGATCGTGTTTCCTGGGACTCCCCGGTGATGCAGGATGAGGTTTTCGGGCCGATTTTGCCAGTTTTGGAGTATGATGATTTCGGAGAGGCGATCGCCCAAATAAACGCCCGTCCCAAACCCCTAGCTTTGTATTTGTTCTCCAAAAATAAAGAGAAACAAGAGCGAGTTTTGAGGGAAACTTCTTCGGGGGGAGTTTGTCTAAACGACACGGTTATGCAAGTGGGGGTAAAAGATTTACCTTTTGGCGGAGTTGGCGACAGCGGCATCGGTAGCTATCACGCCAAAGCAAGTTTTGATACTTTTTCTCATTACAAAAGCGTGCTGCAAAAGTCATTTTTGCTGGACTTGAAATGGCGGTACGCCCCCTATAAGGGTAAGTTGGATTTGATTAAGAAAATTATCGGTTGAGCGCACTTGGAGGGGCGGGTTCGCCAACGTTTACAATATCACCGAGATAGCCAAATTAACCCGCCCATTCCTGATATTATCGGTTAACCGATTCCACGGTGCAGGATAATTTTCATAAAATTTAAATGATTGCTCATCTGTTTTATGAACTATTTTGATCACACTCTCTACGTCACTGCTAAATGACTGTTGCCCCATCCAAAATAATTCCCATTAGAAATGTCTATAATGTCTTTTAGAACCGATCGCTAACAAGCAATTTATGGAACCTTTAGCAGAAGAACGCTGTGCAGCCTGCAGCCCCAACTCTCCCCGCGTCACAGCTTACGAAATTGTCCAACTAAAACCTCAAATTCCCGACTGGAATTTGATCGAAAAAAATGGCATTCCCAAAATAGAACGCACCTATGAATTCCCGGATTTCAAAAGTGCGATCGCCTTTACAAACAGCGTCGGCGAAGCAGCAGAAACTGAAGGACATCACCCCGCACTGTTAACCGAGTGGGGGAAAGTTACCGTTACTTGGTGGACTCACGCGATTTCTGGACTACATCGCAATGATTTTATTATGGCAGCGAAAACAGATGCGATCGCCAATCAATTCTCAAAATAAAATCCGACTTATAGCCCGATCGTACTCTAAGAACTCACAGCTCCGGGTACGAGCGGAGAATGCCGTTGGTTCCCATTCAACAACTCCAGATTCAGTCGGTAGCCGACATTCCGTACAGTTTGAATCAGGCTCGGCTGTCGCGGGTCTATTTCGATTTTTTTACGCAGAGAGAGTACGTGAGTGTCGATCGTCCGGGGGTTATCAATCGCATCGGGCCACGCCCTCCGCAGCAAATCCGAGCGCGACAGTGGCACTCCTCCAGCTTGAGCTAGCACGTACAGCAGGCTAAATTCCTGGGGAGTCAGCTCAATATGTTCCTCGTACAACCTGACTCGGCGCTGCACCAAATCAATTTTCAGCAGCCCGCACTCCAGCGTCGCCGGCGGTATCATCGTGCGGTTACGGCGCATCAGAGCTTCCACCCTCGCCATAAACTCTTGCATCCCAAAGGGTTTAGTCAGGTAATCGTCTGCCCCCGCCTTCAAACCTTCAACAATATCCGATTCCGAATTCCGCGCCGACAGCATCAAAATCAGTGACTGCTGCTGCTGTTGCAGCCAGTGGCAAAATTCCAAACCGTCCCCATCCGGCAATTGGGCATCCAGAATGACTAGGGTTGGCTGGCGGCTGAAAAATATTTCCCTAGCGTGACTGATATCCGCTGACTGGTGCACCCAGTGACCGACTTGCTGTAGATGCCAGCCCAAGAGCGATCGCAGGTGCGGATTCCCTTCAACAATTGAAATACTTGCAGATTCCACAGAGGCGAACTTCCCATATCACTAATTGCTACAAGGTTAACAGAGCTTTTGTCAAGCTTTTGTAACCATCGCTACTCAAGCATGAGCTGCGTTTAAAGCAGCGGACACACCCAGGGTAGGAATTTTAAATATTGGGTTAATTTGGGAGGGTCAGCCTGCAGAAAGGTTAAATCATTCTGGCGGTAAGCTTACAATGAAAATAAGACAGTGTACAGCCGATCGATCCCATGCCCCAACCGCCTGCCAAAAGCGATCCCCCCGACCCAGCCCCCACTCCCAGGAGGTTGACAAATCGCGCAAGTGAAACTAGAATTCCTCCAACCGTTCGCTCGGTAGCCGGAACACTCAGCCACTTTGACCGCCAAATTCAGCAATATCCCGACTCTATTAAACGCACAGCGAATTATCTAGGTGCGCGCACAAAGTCGAGCAACTGCATTGCAACGAGTGAAATTTTTTATGGAGGGTAGCCTGTTGAGCAGGGTAAAAACTTTTATTTAGAAATAGCCTCAAGCTGAGCCACTCAGCATCAATCGAGGTCATTCCTAAATCCCGCCGTCATTATACAAACCACAAAGGATTTCAAACTCACACTATGCTACAAGACACCCAAACAATCCGGCACTACCAAAAACTCACCGACGCCCTCGTCGAAATGTGGAATAGAGGTTATCGCTTTGATGACCTGCGGCTTTACTTAGACGGCTATTTAGCAGCCCTGCGGCATTCCAACAGTTTGGAGCCCTATCTGATTCACAGACTAGAGGAAGAAGCAGCGCGTTACATTCACGACCCCTCCAATTTTGTAATGCCCCAGACCCAAACTGAAGCAGACTACTATTAAATAGCAAATTCGGTTTGATAAACCCTTGATGATTTGGGATGTGGGAATTGGGAATTGGGAAGTGGGAATTGGGAATTTTAACGGGTTCCCTGGCTCGGGCTGGGAGCCCATGTCCAGAGGCTTGGCCTCGCTTTCGGAGCCTAAAAATTGGAGGTCGAGCCAAGCGCATTGCGTTCCCAGGCTCTGCCTGGTAACGAGTAATTAAGTAAATCAACCTAATTCAACGTAAAACGCGATTGCTGTTATTTCCCCGACTTCTTTAAGAAGTCGGGGATATGTTTTTTTTGTCTAATTTAAGAAGCCAAAGCAACTTCTACAACTTCTTGCAATTCGCCCTTTTGATACATCTCAATCATAATATCCGAGCCACCGATAAACTCGCCGTTGATATAAACTTGGGGAATTGTCGGCCAGTTGGAATACTCTTTAACGCCTTGACGAATTTCCTGGTCTGCCAAAACATCAACAGTTTCGTAAGGCACTCCCAAAGTATTGAGAATTTGCACCACAGTATTAGAAAAACCACACTGGGGCATTAACTTATTGCCCTTCATAAACACCATGATTTTGTTTTGCTTTACCAACTCGTCAATTCTTTCATGTGCTGCTGTAGTCATGGTAGCTCCTAATATTGTTTGAAAATTTTTAAACGTTGACTGACGCAGAAACCGGGTTTTTTAGGACAATCTTTCGTTACAGCCATAGATTCCGGTTCAAAAACCCGGTTTCTTTGGTTTTTGTGCGTAAGTGCAGCAGTTGTATTTCAAGCAACTATTGACACCAGCACAAATTTGTGATATCCACTTGCAAGTCAACAATTAAGCAGCTTGACTTTTCGCTTCCCATTCTGCGGGAGTTAAGGTTTCCAAGCCCAAAGCGTGGATGGCTTCACTAGCCATTGCCTGTTTGAGAGCGCCGTAGACCAGTTGGTGCTGCTGTACTCGGCTTTTTCCTTCAAAGGCTGCTGAGACGACTCTCGCCTGGTAGTGGTCACCGCCACCAGTCAAATCCTCAACTTGTATTTTAGCGTCGGGCAACCCTGCCTTAATCATTTCTGCTACTTGAGACGGTGTAACCATTGGTTTCTGTGATAAACGGCTGTAATTTAGATTTTAGTGGAACTATTTTGTCGATGAGCTCGGTTGAGTGCTGGCAGGCCGGGGAAAGGGCGAATCCACAAAACCCAATTCCAGTAACTGCTGGTAAGCTTTCTTGCCCAAGTCGCGAGTTGGCTGCTGCGATCGAATAATCTGAATCAGCAGGGGCACAGCCAGTTCGGGCTTATTTTGCGCCCGGTGTACCAACGCCAGCCGATAGGTAGCTTCGTCGCGCATTTGGGCTGTTTCTACAGCTTTGGTGCGGTGGCTTTCGGCCAAGCGGATGTCAATTCCGGCAAAACTGCTACCCAGTTGTTGGTAGAAGTTGGACAGTTGATTGAAAATTTGGCGGGATTCTTGCAGCTTTTGAGTAGCGAGTGCGTAATTCTGAGAGGAAATAGCACTGCTGGCTTCTGTCATCAAACGCTGGCCTCCTGGGACGCTCAGCAGACTGCTGTCTTGCGTCAGAGGGCGAAGATTGTTGGGGTCTGTGGGGTCGTCGGCGGGATCGACTTGCGGTTGGTTCTCTGGCCCAGAAGGTTGTTGTGCTTGGACTGAGAGCGGTTGCAACAGGATAAAAGCTGCGATCACCCCGATCGTAATCCGGGCAGTGGAGCGAAGCCAACAAACAGTTCCAGAGTATACCATGAAATTACTTTGCGCCTGTGCGCTTTAAAAAAATATTTAGCTTGAGCCGATCTTACCATTGGCGATCGCAACCGGCTAAGTGTAAACCAAATTTGTTGAAATGTCAAAGGGTTCGATCGATTTTGGATTTTAGATTTTGGATTTTAGATTTTGGATTGAACAAGGAAATCGCGGGGGATTGGACAGATCCCGGCAATCTAGTCCTGGACACAGAAACCGGTTTTTTTTACCTAAATACTGCCTTTGAGGCTTGAAAAATGGTGGAAAACCCGGTTTCTTTGGTTTGGATGGGTAAGTCCCCATCTAATTCAACAATCGAACGAACCATGAATATCGCAATTCAAAGAACAGCTTACGGTCAACTGCTGGCTAAATCTCAGCCTAAGCCAATCCTGAACGAAGAAGATTACGATCTTGCCCTCGCAGAAGTCGATTTTCTGATGTCTAAAGAAGAATTAACATTAGAAGAAACTTTACTAAGCCTCTGGGATCTGTATGATCGAAGAATACGAATCAAAATATTACCCAATTCCACAAGCGACTCTCCAGGATGTTCTATTGCATTTCATGGAAGTTCGCGAACTCAAACAAGCCGATTTAGTGGGCGTGATTGGTTCCAAAGGAGTAGTCTCTGAGGTGGTTAATGGGAAACGGGCGATTAGCAAGGCGCAAGCTAAGGCGCTGGGAGAATTTTTTAATGTTAATCCTAGCGTGTTTATTTGAGGGATTTGCTGAATCATTGTTAATAAGCCTTTTACGGGCGGGCTAGAAGCCCACCCCACAAGAAAATTCAGTTTTTGTGGAACAGGCATCCTGCCTGTTCTTGAGAATATAGTAAGACTGGATTAAAATTAAACAAAGGCATTTCTGATGACACAACCGATCGAACTTTCCGCAAATACCTTACAAAATTATCAAGGTATCGGAGTTCCAGAAGAAAGTCTGGCAGTGATTTTGCAGCGCGGCGGCGACGAATTGCTGCTGTCAAAAGCGAACGATCGCTTTACAGTCCGCCCCTCATCAACAGCATCAGCCTCAAACGATTGGGCTGCAACAAATGGGGCAAAACTCAACCGCCGCATCGGCCAAAGCAATCTCGAAGAATATCTCGTTGCGCCCTCTAACCTAGCAGCAGCAATGCAAGCAGCCCGGGCCAGCGATGCCGTAGCTTTTGCCAGCCACGTCTATTGCCCCGCGAACAATCCGAGTACATTCTTTTATATAACCGACCAAATTACCATTCAATTTGGCGAACAAGTAGACGAACAATCGCGCAAGGCTATCGCCAATGCAGCAGCTTTAAAAATAGTCCGGCCAGTAGAAGGAATTCCCAACACTTTCGTCTGCGAAGTCACAAAACAAGCAACAGAAAACCCGGTCAAAATTGCCAACCGCCTGACAAGATATCCAGAAGTTCTCGTAGCCGAACCCAACATTGTAGTAGAGACGCAGCAGCATTACACGCCCCGCGATCCGCTTTATCCCAAACAGTGGTATCTCAACAACAAAGGCGGCAACGAAGTTGTCGGCGGTGCTCAAATTTATGCAGAACCAGCTTGGAACATGACTCGCGGAGTTCGATCGATCGTAATTGCCATCGCCGACGATTCAGTTGACATCACCCACCCAGATTTTCAAGGCCAAGGCAAAATCGTCTCACCCATCGATTTCAAAGACGGCGACACTTCCCCGATGCCAGTCGCAGACTCAGACAACCACGGCACAAGTTGTGCCGGCGTCGCCATTGCTGAAGAAAACGGCAAAGGCATTGTCGGCGTCGCCCCCGGATGCGCCCTGATGCCCATCCGTACCACGGGTTTTCTTGATGACAATTCTGTCGAAAAAATATTTAATTGGGCGATCGAAAAAGGTGCCGCCGTCATTTCTTGCAGTTGGGGACCTGCTGCAGTTTACTATCCCATTTCCCTGCGACAGAGTGCCGTTATCACCAAAGCCGCAACCCAAGGGCGGGGCGGCAGAGGCTGCGTTATTATGTTCGCTGCGGGGAATGCCAACCGCCCAGTCAACGGTACTGTTAACGAGAAAGGCTGGCCCAACAACGTCGTAGAGGGTCAAACTAGATGGCTAAACGGATTTGCCGTTCACCCCGACGTAATTGCCGTCAGCGCTTCCACTTCCCTCAACAAAAAAGCAGCCTACAGCAATTGGGGCACCAGCATCTCGGTTTGCGCCCCCAGCAACAACGCGCCGCCGGGAACTTGGTTGCCAGAAACCGGATATATCGGCACGCCGCCGGAGGTGACGCAGTATTTGCCCGGTTTGGGGGTGTTTACTGCCGATCGAGTCGGGGTTGCCGGCTACGATTCGGGGGACTACACGAATACCTTTGGCGGTACTTCCAGCGCCACTCCAGTAGTCGCTGGGGTTGCAGGGTTGATACTTTCGGCTAACCCCCGTTTAACGGCGCGGGAAGTGCGGGGAATTCTCGAACAAACTGCTGAGAAAATTGTCGATCTCGATCCCGATCCCCAGTTGGGCAATCGCATGGGAAATTACGATCCTAACAACGGCCGCAGCGATTGGTTTGGTTACGGGAAAGTGAATGCTTTTAAAGCTGTGCAAGCTGCGGTGAGAAAGGGCGGCGGCAATCCGAATATCGGGGGTGCGGTGTTCAGCGATATTTCTGGACATTGGGCACAGAAGTTTATTGAAGCTTTGGCTGCGGCGAATATAATTAGCGGTTTTCCTGACGGTTCTTTTCGGCCTGATGAGAGTTTAAACCGTGCTCAATATGCGGCGCTGTTGGTGAGTGCGTTTAGTCCGATTCCGAGGGTGCCGGCTACAAATTTTATTGATGTTTCTGCTACTTTTTGGGCGAGAAGTGCGATCGAACGGGCAAATCGGGGGGGGTTTTTGGCGGGGTTTCCGGGGTTGAAGTTCGGCCCGAATCAGAATTTGACTAAGGCTGAGGCGATCGTGTCTTTGGTTAACGGTTTGGAACTTAAGGGTGGCAATCCTGATTCTTTGAAAGTTTACATCGATCGTTCTCAAATTCCTAATTATGCTTTGAGTGCGATCGCCACAGCAACTGCTTTGAAGATTGTGGTTAATTATCCTTCCCGCGATTGGCTTTCGCCGCAGCGGGATATTACCCGCGCTGAGATTTCGGCTTTAATTTACCAGACTTTGGTGGCAACTAATCGGGCAAAGGCGATCGATTCTCCTTACATTGTCTAATGGCAATAGGTTCGTAGTGAGGACTGAAGTCCTGATAATTTTATGAGGATTTGAGTCCTCACTACAAACCTATTTTATTGTGGCAGCTTTTACCCTCGAAAATCCCCCAAAGCTTTCAAAGCAAATTGTGGCAAAGCTAACATCCTGCGCCACCGCCAAGGTTCTTGATAAAGCCGATACAACCATTCTAAATGATTGTCGCAAAACCACGCTGGCGCGCGGGTTTTTGTTCCCGCCCAAATATCGAAACTGCCGCCAACTCCCACCCAAATCGAATCAGGACAAAGGTGTCGGTGTTCGGCAATCCAAAATTCTTGGCGCGGCACTCCCAAGCCCACAAAAATCAGTTTTGGTTGCATTTTTTTGAGGCTTTCACGGAAGTCTTTTTCTTCATCTGCGGAAAGATAACCGTGTTGAGAAGCAATTGACAATCCCTTAACTTTTTGCTGCCAAGTTTCTGCCGCCGCAGCCGCCACCCCGGGGGAACCTCCAAAGAAAAAGAGTGGTTCTGAATCAGGCAATTTTCCGGCTTCTTGCAGCAGCGATTCTGCTAATTCAATCCCCGGATAGCGCCGTGCCGGTTTGCCGCGCATCCGCAAGTACAGCACCACTCCCGAACCGTCGGGAATCACGAGTTCAGCGGAGCGAATTACATCTGCTAAAGCCTGATTTTGCTCGGCTTGCATGGCCATTTCAGCATTCAAAGTCACCACATGACTTCCTAACCCTTGATGCAGGCGCTGCATCAGCCAACCTGCATAATCATCTAATATGTGAACTGGTAGTCCCAGCACTGAAAATTGTGGGCGCGATCGATCCATATTTTTTTTTTTGAGATTCCTACACACCTAGTTATTTAAATTAGCTTAGATTGGCGATCGACGCTAGACCAGTTTTGGTCGCACAAAAACCGGTTTGTGCCACCAATAGTCTGTTAAGTCATCGTTCGGTGGCCCAGAAATCGGTTTTTTTGTAAGCGACGGTCGCGCAAGTTCATTAGAGTTTGCCAGCCAAGTGCGATCGAGCATTAGCGTTCGATTTTTTTGACAGAGCCGTCTGCGTACCATTCCATCGGTACTAGCTCTATTTTACCATTAATTTTCACTGTAGAGTAGACAACTTTCACGAAAGGAACGCTTTTGTTATTGTGGTTTTGCGTAGACATGGCAATTACCTTTTTGTGTTTGGATAACTTGAGAAATGATCTAATCTCTGATATATTTAAAAGTCTATTCACCGCAAATCTACTCGCATCAGGAAAAAGAAGGAAAACGAAATGGCGATCGCAAAAACCCAGCGGCAAACCAGGTTAGATTATTACTACCAGCAAATCAAAAACATCATCCTCAAGCGCCAAAATCCAATTACAGGTTTGCTGCCGGCGAGTACCGCCGTCAACGCCCACGGCGACTACACCGATGCCTGGGTACGCGACAACGTGTACAGCATTCTCGCGGTTTGGGGTTTGGGTTTAGCTTATCGCAAAATTGATGGCGATCAGGGCAGAACATTTGAACTCGAACAAAGCACAGTCAAACTAATGCGAGGCCTGCTGTTTGCGATGATGCAGCAATCGAGCAAAGTAGAACGTTTTAAAAATACTCAGTCGCCGCTAGATGCCCTGCACGCTAAATACAATACTCAAACTGGAGGGATTGTTGTCGGCGATGACAAGTGGGGACATTTACAGGTAGACGCTACATCTATATTCTTATTAATTCTTGCTCAAATGACGGCTTCCGGGCTGCACGTAATTTTTACAATTGATGAAGTCAATTTCGTGCAAAATTTAGTTTACTACATCGGTAGAGCCTACCGCACGCCGGATTACGGAATTTGGGAAAGAGGCCATAAAATCAATCGCGGCAATGCAGAATTGAACGCCAGTTCAGTTGGTATGGCCAAAGCAGCGCTGGAAGCAATAAATGGCTTAGATTTGTTCGGAATTAAAGGCTCTCAAGCGTCAGTTATTCACGTTTTGCCAGACGAAATTGCCAGAAGTCGCATAACTCTGGAATCCCTTTTGCCTCGCGAATCTAGTTCAAAAGAAGTAGATGCCGCTTTATTGAGTGTGATTAGTTTTCCGGCTTTTGCTGTGGAAGATCGAGAATTAATAGAGCGGACTCGAAATAAGATTATTGACAAATTGCAAGGAAAATACGGCTGCAAGCGGTTTCTGCGGGACGGACACCAGACAGTTTTGGAAGATGCCGATCGCCTGCACTACGAACCCACAGAATTAAGGCAGTTCGAGCACATTGAATGCGAGTGGCCGCTATTTTTCACTTATTTATTGTTGGACGGCATATTTCAGGGAAATCAAGCCCAAGTGCAGGAGTACCAGCAGCGTTTGGAATCTCTAGCAGTCGATCGCTCTGGTTTGCCGCTACTACCCGAATTGTATTACGTGCCCGCCGAAAATATAGAAGCAGAAAAGCTAAATCCCAGTAGCCAGCAGCGCTTACCGAATGAAAATATTCCCCTAGTTTGGGCGCAAAGTCTGTATTTTCTCGGTCAATTGCTAAATGAAGGATTAATCGCAGTGGGCGATATCGACCCGCTGGGAAGACATTTGTCAGTCGGCCCGCACAGAGAACCTTTAGTGCAAATTGCACTGTTAGCTGAAGACGAAGATTTGCAAGCAGAATTAGCCACTAACGGCATTGCGGCGCAAACTCCAAAACAGGTAGAACCAATTCAAGTCCGCCAGACTAAAGAATTATCAGCTATTTACACGCAAATTGGACGCAACGACCCATTAGGTTTAACCGGCCGCCCTGTGCGCCGTCTGCGGAGTTTAACAACTTCTCGGGTGTTTAAAATTCGCGAAGAGGCGATCGTATTTCTCCCCTCATTTTTGAACAGACAAGAGTTTTACTTAACTTTAGATTACCATTTTTTAGTAGCTCAAATCAAGAGCGAAATAGCTCACATTCACAGCCACTGGTATCAGTTGGGACGCCCTACGGTAACGCTGATGCTGACTCACACGATGCTGGAAACAGGCCGGGAAGCGTTGTTAGAATTAATGAAAGAATTCCGGGATGGACACTGTAATAACACGCCAGTTAAACTCGGAAACCTTAAGCAGTTAATGCTGACCGCTGGCACCGAAAGAATTGATTTCATGCACGATTTTGAATTCACAGAATCTCCAGTTACAGGTGCAGTCGAAACCCCCAGATATCTCGGTTACAATCCTGAGAAAACTTGGCCTCTGGGTCACACGCAAGAATTTAAATTAGAGTGCGAGACTAATACTCAATTTTTGCTAACTAGCCTGCGTGATTCAGAAAACTTGTACGAAGAAATTGAGTTGCTGCACACGTTAGTTCGCCTCAAGGGATTAAATTTTGATACAGGATTTGGGGGTGCAGAACAAACAGTTAAAGTTGTGGATTTGCTCAACGAAGTTTATACAAAAGCTGGAGAAAGTTCGCAATCAAAAATCCAATGGGCAGTCATCCGCCATGCCGCAGGTTTGCTGGACAAAGTTGATATCAGTTTGTCAGATGCGGTGACAGACATTTTGGTGCGACAAAAGCAGATTGCTGTGGGGAAAGCTTACAGCGAAGATTCGATAATTTCGCGACCGGGTTCTTATACAGAAGTGATGGACAAAATTCGCCAATTCTGCGGAGAAGATATTCGCGATCGAGTTCTAACTCAAGAAGTTCTCATCTACCTCGGCCTGCTAATTAAAGCCGAACCGCAGTTATTTAAAGGCCTGCTGACGCTGAGAGTTAGCTACTTTATTTTGCTCTTAACAAGCGAATTAGCCCGCGAGTTAGGAGTTACGCAAAATGAAGCTTACGAATATTTAATGCAGCTAAGTCCCTTTGAAATCAAAAATCGCCTGCGCCAAGTGTTGACGGAATACGAGGAAATGAATCAAATCCTCAAACAGCAAGAATCCCTGCGCGTCAAACAGCCGGAAAAAGATATTGAATGGGTAGTCGCGCCAGTTTCTGAAGAACCAACCATGCCTGGGGGAGGATGGCGCCGGAAGCGGCAAATGGAAGGTACAGTCAATCGCGTACCGAAGGATTTTTATCCGAGTGTTTGGGGACTCCTGCGGCACTGCAAAGGCTTGATAATTGGCGACAAATTAGAGCGGCGCAATCGGTTAGATAGCCATATCATTTTATCGGAAATGACCCCTGGTGAAAAGAATTTTGCGCTACAAATCGAGCATTTGCTGAATAAAATTGTCGCACCAGAATACCGACAAGTCAATATTGAGGCGCTGATGGAGTTGGCTGCGATCGCCCAGCGCAACCCAGAATTGCAAGTAGAAGAATACATCGTTTTAGATGTATTAGTCGGTCACGCAGTGCGGCTGAATTGGCAAGGTAAACACCCAGAAAGAGCGGATAAATACGATGAAGATAAAGCTGCGGCTTGGCAAGCTTTTTATAATACTTCGCCTTACGTTTGCGCGAGTCATGTACTCGATGCTTTCCGATTCTTGACGAAGTTTGGATAGATTGAGCGGCAACCCCGGTTTGAGCTTTTAGCAGTAAGGTGTGCACTGCACACCTACATAGAGAGGTTCTGCGTAAGTCCTGTCTTCTCTTATATTCTCTCTCTTTTCTTCCTCAGCTTCCTCTGCACTCTATGCAGTTCATTAAAAGAAATTCTCATCAACTTAATTTTGAGCAATGATCCAAGCTGTTCTTGAGGCAAAAACCTGTGATTGACAACCAAGCGATAACTATTAGTCTTTTTACTGGAGCCTACGGTTTAGATTTAGGTCTAGAAAAAGCCGGATTTCAGACAGTAAGTTTAGTAGAAATCGAACCTGATGCTACCAAAACAATCTCTCTAAATCGTCCTCATTTATCCTTATCTGCTCTACCGAGAGATATTTGCCAAGTCAGCGCCCAAACTCTATTACAAGAAGGCGGAAAAATCTTAGGTTTAGATAGGCCTCTGCGCGCTGAGGAAGTAGATTTAGTGACTGGTGGCCCCCCGTGCCAACCTTTCAGCACAGCCGGAAAACGGGGGTCTGTTGGCGATCCGCGCGGTAGCTTATTTATGGATTTCATACGCATTGTTGACGAAATCAAACCGCGCTTTTTTATCATGGAAAATGTTAAGGGATTGCTGTCAGCTCCGCTTCGACATCGACCTCACGATCGCAGAGGTTTAGATTTCCCGCAATTAGAACCAGATGAGATGCCAGGTGCAGCTTTACAAGTGATTTTGGCAGAGATGAAACGCATTGGTTATGAAGTTGTGTATGACTTGCTCAATACTGCTGATTACGGCGTTCCTCAAGTTAGAGAAAGAGTTGTTTTTATTGGTTATAAAGGTAATGATTCAGTTACTTTGCCGCTCCCAATTTACAGTCAGAAAGGTACTGGTAAAAAACCCAAATGGCTGACGCTAAGAGAAGGATTAAAAGATTTAGTAGATTCTCAACCAGAATTTGTCCCTTACTCAGAAAGTCGCGTCAAGTATTTGCGCCTTTTAACAGCCGGTCAAAACTGGAGGGATTTACCCAGCGAATTAAAGCAAGAAGCAATGGGAGGAGCTTATAAATCTGAAGGCGGTAAAGTTGGTTTTTATCGACGCTTAGCGTGGGAGAAACCATCGCCTACTGTGACCACGAGTCCTCATCAAAAGGCTACAGATATGTGTCATCCCGATGAATTGCGTCCTTTGAGTGTAAGGGAGTGCGCCCGAATTCAAACGTTTCCAGACGATTGGGTTTTTTATGGCTCAACTGCTTCTAAATATCGGCAAATTGGGAATGCAGTTCCGGTATTATTGGGAGAGGCGATCGGTAAGTACCTTTGTCAGGTAATTAAGGGCTATCAAGTTAGAGGAAGAGAAATAAGTCAACAGCTTTCTCTTTTCAGTTAACTAATATTTAAAAGAGAGTTGAGGAGAAATAAAAGTGTCAGAGCAACTTCATGAATTATTAGCATTTGTCTTAGAGAAAGAAATAGGATTGCCTGCCAGCAAGTCTCGCTCTTTCGCCAGTCACTTTGCTGAGTTAGAAGAATTTTTCAACTTAGAAGCCGCAACAC
Source organism: Microcoleus sp. Pol12B5 (assembly GCF_036701335.1). Taxonomy (NCBI): domain Bacteria; kingdom Bacillati; phylum Cyanobacteriota; class Cyanophyceae; order Oscillatoriales; family Microcoleaceae; genus Microcoleus; species Microcoleus sp. Pol12B5. Next base: position 95,555 of record NZ_JAUBQQ010000011.1, read on the forward strand.
TCAGAAACGGCATCAGCAGCATATCGGGCAAAAGAGCGCTCAGATTTACTCCCGATGAGATTGAACGCATTTTAGCATTTATATCTTCAGGCAAGCTTTCGCTGCAACTTACTATCGCTGAAAATTTTTTAGCCAGCATTTGTCGAGATTTTACTGGGCGACAGCTAGTTATGGTTGAAAATCTGACTTTAGGGAAAATTCATCCCAACCCATTTTTAATTAGGGCGTTAAATCTGGACACTCCCGAAGAAGTTGTCAGGCTCAATGTTTATATGACTGCTACTAGGTCTATTGTCACTTCAATGGGATTTTTTATTCAAAAACTATTGATATCTTGCTCTGAAAGTGCAGAAAGTCCACCGGGAAAGTCAGGATGGGACGCAATTAAAACTACCAGTGATGGCGAGAAATGCTGGATACAGGTAAAAAGCGGCCCGAATGATATGGATAAAGACCAGATAGTATATTGGGCTGCCAAAATTGAGGAAAAAATTCAGGAGGGCGATCGCGCTTATATTGGTATAGCTTACGGCAAAAGAACTAATAAAACTGTCACACTTGGTTTACTGAAGCAAATTTTGCCAAATTCGGACATGATAACTTTAATAGGTCGAGAACTGTGGGATTTTGTCAGTGAAGATACTCGCTATACTGTGAATCTGTTTGAAGTGTTGCGTCACTCGGCTAGTCAAGTTTTAGCACAAAGTTCTATTGATGAAGCTATAGAAAGGTGTAGCGATCGAATAATCGATGAATTTATCGGGAAGTACGGCGAGGGAAGTCAAGGTGTTTTTAACTATATAGCAGATATATTTTGATTTACAGCTTTGCAGTAGCCCCGAAGCGCTACTGCAAACCGCGAACTACAAAACTCCTTTAGAACTCGGAATCCGACTGGCGCGCCGCGGATCGATTTCTACCGCCATCCGCAGAGCTCGCGCAAATGCCTTAAACGCCGCTTCTACAATGTGATGAGAATTTCCGCCCTGCAACTGTCGAATGTGCAGTGTCATTTGAGTGTGGTTCACCACCGCCGAAAAAAACTCTCTCACTAATTCAGTATCGTAAGTGCCGATCCGCTGGTTGGGAATTTCCAAGCCGTAACTTAAGTGAGGCCGTCCCGAAAAGTCTAGCACTACTTCAATTAAAGCTTCATCCAAAGGTGCGATGAAATGCCCGAAGCGAGAAATGCCCGATCGATCCCCCACAGCTTTTGCTAGGGCTTGGCCCAAGGTAATTCCCACATCCTCGTTCGTGTGGTGGTCGTCAATCTCCAAATCCCCGATCGCCTGCACGTCCAAATCGATCAATCCGTGAGAAGCAATCTGGTGCAACATATGGTCTAAAAACGGAATCCCCGTAGACGCCTTGCAAGTTCCCACACCGTCGAGATTGAGGCTGGCCGTGACATCCGTTTCCAGTGTCGTGCGTTTCACCAGGGCGGCCCTAGCTGGTTGAACTGAACTTGTAGGAGGTAGAGAAGGGCGATCGATTATCTCCATAATTCGCAATTGGTCATTCATTAGTTATTGATAATTAGTAATTGAAGATTACAGCTTGATCGGCGCTGATTCTCCAGTGTTTAGTTAAGAGAATTATGCAAAACTCAAAACTCTCGAAAGGGGCGGTTTTTGAATAAAACTTACTTGTTAAAGTAAAAGTTTATTGTCTAAACCCGCCCCTACATAAATCAAAACTCTCGACTACCGTTACATTCCCATGATTTCGTAACCGGCATCGACATACAAAACTTGACCCGTAATCCCGCTAGCGAGATTGCTGCACAGAAAAGCCGCAGCATTTCCCACTTCCTGCTGAGTCACCGTCCGCCGCAGCGGCGCCACTTCCTCAACGTGGTGGATCATGTCCAGAATACCGCCAACTGCTGACGAAGCCAGAGTCCGAATCGGACCAGAAGAAATCGCATTTACCCGAATATTTAACGGGCCCAGTTCAGCAGCCAGATAGCGAACATTCATTTCCAAAGCCGCCTTAGCAATTCCCATCACATTATAGTTAGGAACTACTCGGACGCCGCCCAAATAAGTGAGCGTCACAATACTGCCGCCCTCGGCCATCAGGGGTTTAGCAGCAGCACAAAGCCGCACCAGCGAGTAAGCGCTAATATCCAAAGCATTGGAGAAACCTTGGCGCGAAGTGTTGGTGAAGTCTCCCGAAAGTTCGTCCTTGCCAGCAAAAGCCAGACAGTGGATCAGGACATCTAACTTGCCCCACTTGTCGGCGATGGTTTGAAAAGTAGACTCAATTTCGCTCTCGTCTTGGACATTGCAGGGCAAATACAGACTGGGATTGAGCGGTTCCACCAGTTCAGCGACTTTGCGCTCGTGCTTGCCTTTCTCGTCCTTCAAATAAGTTATGCCGAGGTTGGCCCCAGCTTTGTGGAGCTGCTGAGCGATGCCCCAGGCGATCGAGCGATTGTTGGCAATGCCCGTAACAAGAGCATTTTTTCCGGTCAAATCTATCATCTGTAGTTTATCTAAAAGCAACTTGCACCGTTCTCATTGGCTCTATGCGACAACCCCGCCAGTTTAGACACAACTGATTCAGATTTAACTGATTGAGACACAATTGAGACACAATTGATATTAATTTTGCTGTGGAGCTACATGGGGGGGAATTGAAAAAGTTAAGAGAAGGGCTAGATTTAATCATACAGCGTGTGTTTACCTTAACATTAGATGGAAGTAACAGAATCCCTAGATATTGGAGGTTAGGAAGTATATTTACTCAATAAGGTTAATCGGCAAGTTATAAAGTATTGATTAGTACAAAGGATCTAGTCGTGACGCATGATAGACCGCTAGCAGCCGTGTTCCGCCAAATCAGCGGCGGGGCGTTTCCACCCATTGTGGAAACCTTTGAACGGGGCAAGACAATTTTTTTCCCTGGAGACCCGGCTGAGCGCGTCTACGTTCTCATTAGAGGTGCTGTGAAGCTCTCCAGGGTGTACGAAGCAGGGGAAGAAATTACAGTCGCCCTCCTGCGCGAAAATAGCGTATTTGGGGTGCTGTCTCTGATTACGGGACACCGATCGGACAGGTTTTACCATGCGGTAGCCTTTACACCGGTGGAATTGATCTCGCTGCCGATCGAACAAGTTGAGAAAGCGCTCAAGGAAGACCCAGAATTGTCGATGGTGATGCTGCGGGGACTGTCGTCTCGGATTTTGCAAACCGAGATGATGATCGAAACGCTGGCCCACCGAGATATGGGTTCGAGACTCGTCAGCTTTTTGCTGATTCTGTGCCGGGATTTTGGCGTACCCGGTACAGAGGGGATTACGATAGATTTGAAGCTGTCCCACCAAGCGATCGCCGAAGCGATCGGCTCGACACGGGTAACTGTGACTCGTTTGCTCGGGGATCTCAGACAAGAAACCATGATCTCGATCCACAAGAAAAAGATCACAGTCCACAACCCGGTGGCCCTAAGCCAGCAATTTACTTGATGCCGAGAAAGTATAGGATTTTGGATTTTGGATTTTAGATTCAATCCAAAATCCAAAATCCAAAATCTAAAATCGGAATGACTGCTGGATACATCCTGGTATTTGTAATTTTAGTGTTGGGGGGTGTGATCGCCACTGTTAGCGATCGCCTTGGGACGAAAGTCGGCAAGGCAAGGTTGAGCTTATTCAAACTTCGCCCCCGCGATACTGCTGTTGTTGTGACAGTGATGGCCGGCAGCATCCTGTCAGCACTCACTCTGGGCATATTGTTTGCTACTAGCAAGCCGCTGCGAACGGGAGTTTTTAGAATAGACGAGATTCAAAAAAGGCTCAACAACGCCCGCCGAGAAATCAACCAGGCTACTCAAGAAAAAAATCGAGTTGAAACTGAATTAGCTCAAGCCAGAGCCGCCCAAGCGCAAGCTAGAGCCAATTTAGAGCAAATTAATCAATCCCTCCAAGCAGCTAATGCTGAGCAAGCTCGAACGCAAACAAAATTAAACTCGCTGCGGGCCCAGCTCAACAGCGTGCAAGCAGCCAAGTCTAAAACTGAAGAGCAGTTAAGTCAGGTAGAAGCAGCTAAATCTCAGACAGAAGAACAGCTCAGCAGTGTGGAAGCGGCTAAATCCCGCACCGAAGAACAGTTGAAACTGGTTGAAACGATCCGATCGACTACACAAGCTCAGCTCGATCGCACCGAGAACCAGTTGAAAACAGTTTCTGGTCAAAAAACGACTTTAGGAGCGGAAATCGCCCAACTGCAAGAGGAACGCCAACAGTTAATCGAGCAGGTAAAAACTCAAATTGCCCAGCGCGATCAAGAAATTGCCAAGCGAGAGAGAGAAATTGCCAGGCGAGACGCAGAAATTATCGATCGCAACCAACTAATTGCCCAACGGGACAAGGAAATTGCTCAGCGGGTGCAAAATCTCGCCGAGCGCGATCGAACTATTGTCGAGCGCGACAAAGTAATTGCCGAGAGGGAAGCACTCCTAGAAACCTTGGCACAGCAACAATCTCAACTCGAACAGCAACAAACTTTATTGCAGCAGCAAGTGCAAGTTTTGGAACGCGATTTTCAGGCAATCCGCGAGGGTACAGTTGCCATCAGGCGCGGTCAAATTTTAGCTGCTGGCGTCGTTCGTATTATTGAGCCTGGTATGGCGAGTCGCGCGATCGATCGACTCTTGCAAGAAGCAAATAAAACCACCGTCGGACTCATGCAGCCGGAAAATAGGAAGGTTAGAGACCAGGTTATTCAAATTACTAAAGCAGAAATCGATCAACTAATTAGTCAGATTAAAGACGGTCAAGATTACGTGGTGCGGATTGTCGCTGGTGCTAATTACCTGCGGGAAGAAAAGGTAATTAAGGTATTTGCAGAAGCAGAAATCAATCGAGTTGTGTTCCGCGCTGGAGATGTGATTGCAGGGGTTGCTGTCGATCCCGTGACTTTGACCCACGAACAGGTGCGGCAGCAGTTGCTGCAATTGATAGAAGCTTGTCAATTTCGCGCTCGCCTGATCGGTGTTGTCGGCGGTAGAGTTCAAGTGGCCGACAGTCAGATTGAAACTTTAGCTGGTTTTATCGAGCGATTGCAGCAGTACGAGAAACCGCTGGACGTTCAGGCGATCGCCACAGATGTCACTTACATCGCCGGGCCCCTTAAAATAGATTTAGTGGCTCTTGAAAACGGAGCTGTTGTTTTCCGCACCGGACAACAAAAACCAGGCCCAGGAGACTTGAAAATAAAAAAATAAACATGGTAATTAATAATAGGTAACTGGCTATGATTTTAGGTTTCGATCCAGGTAAAGACAAATGTGGCATAGCTGTAATGGGTAGAGATAAGAAGGTCTGCTACCATCAAGTTGTGCAGTCCGAAGCAGCAATTTCTACTATTCAATCTCTGTGCGAACAGTTTCCCATTGAGTTATTGGTACTCGGAGATCAAACGACTTCTAAGAGTTGGAAACACAAACTAACGCAGAGTTTGTCGCCTGCGCTCAAAATTGTTCAGGTTGACGAGAGATACAGCAGTTTAGAAGCCAAGGAACGCTACTGGCAAATGTACCCTCCGACGGGACTTTCTCGCTTGATTCCCCAGGGAATGCGGACGCCGCCTAGACCGGTGGACGATATTGTGGCGATCGTCCTAATTCAGAGGTATTTAAACAAAAGTTAGTCAATTTTATAAGCGTTACCACTGATGAGCTTTGATAATTAAGGAATCAATATGTTTTGGCGACTCTTGAATTTTTCACTTAAATAAAATACACCCTGAATTTAGTGAATTTATGATTAAATAACAATTAGTGTTACTTAATCACACCTTCGGTCAAGATTACCTTACCATTCTGCCGGACTTGTAGGCGTTGGGGGTTAATCGAATAGATAATATTGCCGTTAGTCGCTTCATAAGTTCCGTCCTCACCTGTCGTTACTTGCATGACATTGATTTGGCTGCCATTTATTTTGCTGAGGCCTCGGTAAAAAATATCGCCTTCCTGGGTTTTGCAAATGTATATAGAAAAGTTGGGCGTTGCGAAAGATTGCACCATTTCGGCCCTCGGACATCCCTCAACTTGAGCAATTTGCAGCGGTTGATTATTGCCAAAAGTGTTGGGTTCGATCGCCCGAACTTTGTCAATCGGTTGATTTAGTGCAGTTGCTTCTGCTGAGGCAGTCAAAAAGCAGATCGCACTAATGCCTGTCATAACTAGAACTACCCCTTTAATGCCCTTAACTCTCTCTTTATAAAACATCTTGTCACTCCTGGTTTTAACTATATAATTACATCTTAAGCGATCCTTGCTGGATATTAATAATATTTAATGTCAAAGGTGAGATGTGCAGGGAACACGGTACACCGTCGGTTTAAGTAAGGTGCGAACTGTGCACGCTACACCAGTAAAAATACATAAGTATGTCAATGTGATCGCAGGAAAGCAATCTCTTGCATTTAGGACATTTTTAAGGTTTTATGACTTGTTCACGCTGATTTGAGAAACCGGGTTTCTTCATATATTTCTCGTTACTAAACCTTTGATTTTCCTAGAAACCAGGTTTCTAGACGCCCAGGCGATCGCGAACAGACTCGGTTACAGGATAATGTTTATTTGCGCTTAGCTATTTAGTCAATAATAAAAAGGGAAACAGAAGATACATTTTTCCTCCCATTTCCCCTGTTGAAAAGAACCGTCGTCCTGACGGGGAACCTGGTAATTAATTAACTGCTGCCAACTGTTTGTCTTTAATTTCCACTGGCGCGGTTAATGCTTCTTCCAAATCCGCACAGCCGAGTTTTTCCTCCAAAATAGCCATCACTTCGCGGCCGAAATCATTGGAATTACGCTGCCAAGCTTCTAAACAAATTTGCCCGAAAAACGAACCCAAAGGTTCGGGATTCCACAGCAACTTGCGCGCTGTCCAAGGCATCAAACTCATCGGATCGTAACCAGGTTGCAGAATCTCCTTTTTAAAGGCGTATTCCTCCAAAATTGTGTGCGGCTGCAACCCGATAAAGAAAATAGCTGGTTCTACTTTATCTACTCCGAAAATTCGCTCTAATTCTCGGTGATAAGCAATAGTTTGCCGGATGGTTTCAAAGGTTTCGTCAATGACGTTAAATGAGTAATTAACGGAAACCACATCGTTGTAACCGGCTGCTTTTAAATCGCGACAATTCTCTAAAACTACTCGCAAGTTGTAGCCCATCCGCATTTTCCGAACCAGTTCCTGGGAACCGCTGGTGATGCCGATTTCAAAGTAATTCATCCCCGTTTTTACCATCAAATCGCACAACTCTGGTGTGAGATTATCCGCACGGATGTAAGCGGCCCAGTGTATATCGTCCATGCCGGCGGCGATGATTTTTTGCAATAATTCAACTGCATCATCGATGAATTTGCGTGCTGGGATAAATTGAGCGTCGGTAAACCAGAAATTGCGGATACCTCGATCGTACAATTGCCGCATCTCTGCTACCACCTCATCCGCTGGATTGATCCGCACTTGTTTCCCTTCAATCACCGTATAAATGCAGTAACAGCAATTATGAGGACAGCCGCGCTTGGTTTGGACTCCGACGTAGAAGTCCATATCCTGCAGATAATAGGAAAATTCCGGCCAAATGGTTTCGATGTAGTTATAGTTGCAGGCTGTTTTCTCGATGTTGGCTGGCTTTTCGTGAATTAGCTTCGCGCGCGGCACAGTTTCTCCCACCACATAACACCTTTCCTCGGCCAAATCTTCGCCCTTAATCAACTTCTCCAGCAAAGCTTCGCCTTCCCCCACCGAAACCACAGTTCCCGTCGGCAAACTGCGGCCCAACTGCTCGTAAAACACGCTCACAGCACCGCCTCCGACCACTGCACGAGCTTCGGGGCGGTATTTCCGGGCCCGCTTCAATCCGCGCTTAATCAGTCCCAAATTGCGCCAGAGTTCGGTGTAGTAAGACGCTGCTAAACGCAGTCCTCCGAGTGCTCCCCGGAACTTGATCAGCGGATTTTTGGCGTAGTAAAACTCGAAGGCATTTTGCAGCGGATTGCCGCCCCGGCCGCCCACGGGCGCGTAAATTTGAATGTCGCGCCAAGAGAAAACCAGCAGAGTCGGCTTAAACTCGTCTATGCTGGCATCCAAAGCTTTAGCGAAATCCAGGGGGGGTACGGCACCTAAATCGAAAATGCGCTGTTCGACATCGGGAAACAGCTTGTGTACGTGATCCGAAAGATACACAACTCCGATCGGGAAAATAGGATTGCAGGGGAGGCGAACGTACAGGACTCGGTTTTCTCGGTTTTCCATGATTGCCATATCCTAAAGTGGAACTTTTTCAGCTATGTTAATATTCTTTTAATATAACTTTACAATATGTCTAATTTTCGCAATTTGACATTAAATATTCTTAAATTTTTCTATTGGGTTCAAGGCCGAGCTTGTTGGTGTCGATCGGCGAGAGCAGCAGAAAAAAGCTAATTTTTAAGTCAATACAGCGTATTTTGAATGAAAATCCCAGCGGGGAGTCAAAAATCCGATATTTATCCGGTTAGATTTTAATTTAAGTTCGATCGGTCTCTCATGTATTAGGGAGTTGGTAGTCGGCTTTACAGTAGGCGGGATCACCTAGTGTTAGCCTGAGAAGATAACTAAAACTTTTAGGCAAGGCTCCCTCAGCAGTTATGGCTCAAATTCTTGACCCCGTACCCTCAGACACCGACAGCAAGATTCTGTGCTGCTACGTTAACGCCACCAGTCAGATTCAGATTGCTCGCATCGCCAACATTCCTAACTGGTACTTTGAACGAGTGGTGTTTCCCGGACAGCGCTTAGTGTTTGAAGCGATGCCGGCCGCAGCATTGGAAATTCACACCGGGATGATGGCCAGTGCAATTTTGTCGGATAAAATTCCTTGCGATCGCTTGCAGATTAACGAAGGCCCCTATTCAAACGTCAATCCTAGCAGATCGCGAGAGGCAGTTCAGGGCGATCGAGCAGCAATGACTGGCCGCCCCAAATCCCGAGAAATCTCAGAACCTCTGACTGTACCGGCACTAACGGCCGTTGATTAATTGAAGTTGTGAGTTTTGAGTTATAAATTGTCAGTGAATTGATAACTCCGCGCTCAAAATTCCAACTTCAACAAAGCCTTAAAAACTCAACACTTAAGAATCAAAGTTTGTGAAATGAATTTTAGATCAAAACTCCCGACGGCAAATATTGTCCGGTTTTTCCTATTTCCCTGAGTTTGGTTGGCGGGTTCGGCAACTGTGCAAAAATATCATTAAACAGCTTCTCGAATTTCAGCCATGTCAGCACAACCTCTTGCTTCTTCCCCATCTTCGGCCCCAGTATTTGAGCCGGCGGTATTCCGGCTTTCTCCCCTGATTAGAATCACGCTGTTGAGCTTGTACACAGCCCTGACAATTCCCTTGCCGTTTTTGTCGGAAGTAACAAAAGCACCGGTTCCCCCGGCGGGCCTCTGGGCGGCAATCTTTGTCGGCGCTGTGGGCCTGTACGGCGTGCTCAGTGAAAGGGTAATTTTGAGCGAGGAGGGGATTGAAGTCACATATCCCAACTGGTTTCCGCGTTGGTTTCGCAAGGGTTGGTCGCTACCTTGGACTGAGGTAAAAGCTCTCAAACCTCGATCGACCGGTCAAGGAGGTTTAGTTTACTATTTTTTGAGTCATTCGGGTGAAGGTTATTTGTTGCCAATGCGAGTGGCTGGGTTTGGTAAATTAGTCGGTTTGGTGGAAGCAAAAACAGGTATTGATACTAGAGATGTCCGCCCTTTGTCGCAGCCTTGGATGTATCTTATTTTACTGGGATGTACGCTGCTGTTGCTGTTGGTAGATGCGTGGACTATTGTTACGGCGATCGGGATTAAAGGTAATCTGTAAATTTCTTGTGGGGCGGGCAAGATGCCCGCCCCCAATATCCAGGCTAAATGTGGAACATCTTATTATCAAACACGCACAAAAAAGAAAAACCCGGTTTCTTTAAAAAGCCGGGTTTTTGCTTATTCTATTGTTTATTTAAGCTACTTAACTTCAGCAGAGCGCCGACTGTTAGGTGATTCGTAGTAAACTCCAGAACCTGTATCGGAGACAAAATGACAATCCCAGTAAGAGCGAATAAAGCTTTTCCAAATTGGCTCAGTTGACTTGCGGTAATAATCGCCCAACACTGGCTTGATGGCTTCCGTTGCTTCCTTCAAGTGATAGTGCGGCATTGTCGAGAAAATGTGGTGGGCTACGTGGGTGCCGATGTCGTGATGGATGGAATTGATGATTCCGTAGTCGCGATCGATCGTAGACAATGCACCTTTCAAGAAAGACCAATCTTTACCGCGATACCAAGGAATATCGGCTTCTGTGTGGTGCAGGAATGTTACCAAATCCAGCCACATCACGAACACTACATAGGGAACTAAGTAGAACTTGAGTAAAAACAGCCAACCAAACTGATAGGTTAGCGCGCCTAAAAAGCCTACCATCAGTACCAAGGATGCGGAACTCGTCAACACCTCCCATTTTTCGGACGGACGGAAAAGCGAGCTACCGGGCATGAAGTGAGAACCAGTTCGATCGGGCGATCGGCGAAATAGATAAATTGGATAGGCAAATAACATCAAATAAAAGCGTCCCAGCTTTTCGTACCAAGGCATTTGATTGTATTTGCTCTCCGATACCGGATACCAGCTTTCATCGTTATCTAAGCTGCCTGTATTTGCGTGGTGGGTTCTGTGACTAATCCGCCAACCGTGGAAAGGCACGAGAATTGGAGCGTGGGAGAGGTGTCCGATCAGGTTGTTGAGCCATTTGCTCTTAGAAAATGAACCGTGTCCGCAGTCGTGGCCCACTACAAACAATGCCCAAAACATGGTTCCCTGCATCAACCAAAAGATTGGGTAAAAAAGCCAGGAATCGACGGTGTAGGCGATCGCATATAAACCTGCGATGATGCCAATATCTAAAAAGAAATAAGCCAGAGATTTCCATGCCGAGGGCTCAAAACAGTGGGCTGGAATGGCTGCCTTGATATCTTGAAGAGTAAAAGGTAACTCTGCTGTACGAGAGGATGAGCCTGGATTGCTCGCGGGATTGAGAACAGTATTTGATTGCACGAAGTTTCCGATTTAAGCTGACTTGAGAAACCGCATTCCGCCTTCTTTTAACAGTCAATCGATTTTAGATTTTAGATTTTAGATTTTAGATTTACTCCACAGATGAATCTGGGGGCTTAAACTAATATCTAAATTTTTTGGCTCTCCCCGACATGAGTCGGGGGGTTGTATCCCTATGCAGGTGAGGTCAGTTTCAACCTGCAAGGAGCCATATTTTTACTCTGCAAGGGTTTCTAAAGTTCTTTAGTTCGCATGAATAGCCCGTCCGCGATTCTCAAGCAAGTTGGCTTGTCGAATACTTGTGTCGGAAAAATTAGTGCGATCGACCCTGTTATCTGAAAAAATCTCCTGTGCCCGTTGTTGGTGCGAAATGCGACTTCAATCTGAGAGTGGACATCTGGAGGAACTACCTCCAGTCTGCAGGTAGCATACAGCGTTTCGAGCAAGAATTGTGAACGAGAGTGTAGGGAAAAACCATCGATTTTAGATTTGCGATTTTAGATTCAAGCACAAATCTCCAATCTCCAATCTTCAATCTTCAATCTCCCATCTCCAATCCGAGGGTTGGGTTTCACACAAGTTCTACCCAACCGACTGTTCACTACTGTTCACAAATTCTGCAAGAACTGCTAAAGCTAAGTTAATGTAACATTTCTACACACATTCTGGCAATGACTTACCATAAAAACTTGAAAATCCATAAATTGGGGAAAGTGACGGGCAATCGCTTTCCCGCTTTTTTATTTTTTAGGTTCCAGCTTTTTCTAATATGAGCTTAGACCGTTTTACCATTTCTGGAACGTCGATCGGATAATCACCAGTGAAACACGCCGAACAAAAACTCATTGGGTCTTCGTTAGTCGCCTTCAGCATTCCATCCCAACTCAAGAAAGCCAAAGAATCTACCCCAATTTGGGCGCCAATTTCTGCGACTGACTTAGTAGCCGCAATCAACTGATCTTGATTGTCGGTGTCGATCCCGTAGAAACAAGGATGAGTCACCGGCGGCGAGGAAATTCTCATGTGAACTGCTGTTGCACCCGCATCCCGCAAGGCTTTGACTATTTTGCGACTGGTAGTACCGCGCACGATCGAATCGTCGATAATAATTACTCGCTTTCCTTCCAAGACATCTTTGAGAGGGTTGAGTTTCATGCGGATTCCTGACTCCCGCATTGTCTGAGTCGGTTGAATAAAAGTGCGCCCGACGTAGCGATTTTTAATCAATCCTTCGGCGTAAGGAATGCCGGAAGCTTGAGAAAAGCCGATCGCCGCCGGGATTCCAGAATCGGGAACGCCGATAACTATATCAGCATCAGCCGGAGATTCTGCTGCCAACAAACGCCCGATCCGCAGTCGGTAGCTGTATAAACTTTCACCTTCCATTTGGCTGTCGGGTCGAGCAAAATAGATCATTTCAAAGATGCAAAGTTTGCGCTTTTGTTGCTGACTCCAGTGGAAGGAAGCCATACCTTCCTCTGTAATCCAAACTAATTCCCCCGGTTCTACGTCCCGCAAAAATTCAGCACCAATAATATCTAAGCCACAAGTTTCCGATGCTAAAACGTATCGTACCGGAGTTGTGGGGAGGATGCCAATTACCAACGGGCGGACGCCTTGGGGGTCGCGGACTCCCATCACGCCTTTGGGGGTGGCGATGGTCAAACTAAAGGCTCCTTGGCACATACCAAAGGCGCTGATCGCTGCTTCCAGCCAGTCTTTGCCCTTGTCTACTTCGGAACCGATCGCCACTGCGATCGCCTCTGAATCCGTCGTACTGACAAATTCGCACTTCCGAGACAGCAATTCTTCGCGCAATTCTTTTGTATTGACAAGATTCCCGTTATGTGCTAATGCCAGACTTCCCAAACGGGTTTGGACGACAACAGGTTGAGCGTTGACTACGCGTGAGGAGCCGGTAGTAGAGTAGCGAGTGTGGCCTACTGCTAAGTTACCGGGCAAGTGACCTAAACTCGATTCGTTAAAGACTTGGGAAACCAGTCCCATATCTTTGTGCAGGTGGACTTTTTCACCTTCAAAGGTGGCAATTCCTGCTGATTCCTGACCGCGGTGCTGCAAAGCATACAAACCGAAGTAGGTCAACTTGGCGACATCTTCACCCGGTGCGTAGATACCGAAAACGCCACAAGCTTCCTCGGGCTTGTCGGGTTTACTAGAATGCTCGTCAGCCGCGAAGGAATGGTTGGGAATCATAGATGGGTGGGTTCCTAATGGGGAAGGTGGGTTAGGGGGACAGTTTCAGCGGGAAATCTTGTTTGCGAAAGCGTCGCATAACTTAACATTCCCTTAATCTTGCCACGGATCTGTCATTATTTCCAACTCGTGTAGCATTTCAGACAGAAGCGATGCGGCGTTTAAGGGCATTGTAGTATCGATCGCTCGCAAATTCTATACTAACCTTGATTAAGGGCGGGCGAGGGATGTGGCGAGGGATGCGGCGATTGTCAAACGAAGTCCGCGCAACGCCAGAATGAAGAGATCGGCGATCGTGCAATGGCAAATAAATTAGGAAATTGCTTGATGGGCTTTTTGAAATATTAGAATTTAAGGGCGATCGAGGTTGACTTTTCTGTGAGATTGACCTACTATATCATCATGGGAATCTGTGCGGCCATGTAAAGTCAATTTTGGGCGCGATAGAGTATTAAGTAATGTCGTATTTTGTAGGGTGCGTCGCTATGAGATTGGCCTCTTACTTGGAGATTGTTTCGGGCGACGCACCCTACAGCTTCAACCCACGCACCATCAGGTTTACGTTGGTGTAGACGCGGTTTCAACCGCCGATTCCAATTCTTGAAAAATTTTGTAACTACCGCAAACTACTTCGATACAAATATCCCCTTCCAGTCGAAAGTAGAAAAGGGACGAAGAACCTGTCTCAACCAAACCGGCTTGATTTTGAAAAGGATAGGACAAAGTAGATAAAATTTGACTCTTATCTTCTGTCAATTGTCTTAATTCTGCGTTACCCACCCAGAAGCAAGACTCTTCTGAGTCGGAGTTGACTGGTTGAGAGATTACCTGATGAACGAGTTGATAGAATTCGATGGAAGTGTCATAAATCCCGGTTCCGAATGTAAAGTCTAAGCGCAAGGTTAAAGGTTGGGGGATTAGAGTAATGCCTGCAAGGTCGGCACTTTTCAAGTCTTCTATGCAAAAATGTTTTAAAGGGCGATTCCCTACGGGATAGCTACGCTTCACGGCTGTAAGAGTCATATAATTATATTTTCTCCGGTACTGTGGGTGTTTGAACCTGCCATGAATTGAATCTGATTGCCAAACTGGTCGTATCGGCGGCGGTAACTTTTACCGCGATCGTTTTTTATTTTAGGCCCAGTTCGGACAATTTCACCAGCGGGTCTAATATGAATTAAACTACCATCAGGATGCTCGAATGTTTCATATCCACCCTCTGTTTTAGTTTTGAATACAAAGCCGCTATCTGCTATAATCACTTATAATCACTAGGGCTTCTGACTTGGTTTTTGCCGTTAAATTAGGCAACTGCTGAGATGCTACATTCATTGCTGCTGTCGGTCAAGTTTCTGCACCAACTGAGCGCGTTTTTGCTCCCACCAATCATCGGTAATCTCTATAGAATTGCCACTATCCAAACCAGCCAAAAATAACGACTCAACCCGCGCGAGTCTTGCTTGTTCTTGGCGAATTAGATGCAAGATGTATTCCGCTGCATTACTGTAGCCTCCGATTCCACTTGTTCGTTAATAAAATTTTGAATTGAATGGGGCAGAGGAAGATTGAGGGTCATATTTTTTATCCTTCCTAATATGTGACATTGGCATATTTTAACTATTATAGGACTTATGCGCGGGTGGTTAGGAACCTGGTTTTTTGGCCCAGAAGACGCGCTACAAACCGCAGAAACCGCAAAAAGCCCGGTTATGAAGGTTTTGATGCGTCCAGGACTATATTTATAAACCAGGTTGAAACAGCCGAGTCTTAAAATAAGAGTCCTCGCGGGAGACTACAGCAAAGAAGCGAAAACCCGAGACTACGCGGAAACCAAAGCCACGCGAAAACCGATGTCCGAGTAACGATCGCCCGCCGAATTGCTAAGACGATACGCACTGCGACAATTCACCGCAGAGTCCTTCCAGGAACCGCCACACCGCAGCCGGCGATCGCTTTGATCGTTGTCGGGATGACTGCACCATTCCCAAACATTTCCGTGCATATCATAAAGTCCAAAAGCATTGGGTGAAAAATTCCCGACATCAGTTGTTTGTTTGCGGTAAACTCCCTTCGATGCCCCAGTGTAGGGATTATTGCCATTATAATTAACTAAATCTGGGGTAATTGTTTCACCAAAATAGAAAGGTGTTTTAGTTCCGGCGCGGCAAGCATATTCCCATTCCGCTTCTGAAGGTAAGCGATAAGTCTTGCCTGTTTTTTTAGAAAGCCGCTTGCAGAATTCCACAGCGTCATTCCAGCTTACTTTTTCGACCGGAAGTTTCGCACCTTTGAACTCAGAAGGGTTATTTCCCATCACCGCTTGGTATTGTTCTTGAGTTATCTCATATTTACCCATAAAAAAAGCAGGGATCTTCACGGTACGCTGCGGCCCTTCATAACTACTTCGTCCGGCTTCCGTATCGGGCGAACCCATCACGAAACTGCCACCAGGAATTGCTACCATTTCTAGAGTAATACCATTCCCCATATTTTCTATAAAAGCCTGTGCTTTTCCTTGACGGCGGTTGGCAATTTGCCCCGTTGAGTTGACTGTCACTGTTTCAAAAGTAAAGCTTTTTAAAGCATTGGAAGATGGCGTAGGTTTTGGAGTTTCTGGTGCGGGTTTGGGAGATGGTTTGGGAGATGGTTTTGGCGATGGACTTTCTGCTACAGATTGTGGAGATGGTTTTGGCGATGAACTTTTGGCTGTAGTTTTTGGAGATGATTTAGGAGATGATGATTTAGGAGATGGCTGTTCCTTGTTGGATGAAGGTGGAAGATTTGGTGAAGATGAAGAAGTTTTGTTGTTCAACAAACTTTGACCCAGCACAGCTAATGCAAATCCTCCCCCAGCAAAACCCGCTAATTGCAAGAAACCTCGCCTTGTTGTGTTAGTTCGTAACGGCAAAGAGTGCTGTGGAATCACAGGAATTGTGGGAGTTGGTGTCGGTGCGGGAGATTGTGTTGACTGACGTTGAAAATCTCTTAAAACTTCCTCGGCTGATTGATAGCGCTGCTGGATATCTTTTGCCAACAACTTAGATAAAATCAATTCCAATCCCTTGTCTATGGGACTTTTCAAATATTCCTGCCAATTTGCAGTCCAGCTATAACCGTGTTCCGTCCACAAACCATAAGGATGTACCCCCGTCAGTAGATGAAAAGCCGTCGCCCCCAAGCTAAACAAATCGCTGGCTGCATAAGCTTCACCGCCTTGCATTTGTTCAAGCGGTGCATAACCATGGGAACCAATTTGCGTTCCCTGTCGCGATATCACTGTTCCCGACAACTGTTTGGAAACTCCGAAATCAATCAGCATTAACAAACCGTCGCTGCGACGGCGCATAATATTCTCAGGCTTGATATCTCGGTGAATGATTTTTTGTTCGTGAACAAACTTGAGAACAGGTAGAAGTTCGAGTAATAGTTGCTTAACTTGGCTTTCTTGCCAAATTCCCTGATTTTGGAAAAGCGTCAACAAATTATCCCCATCCACAAACTGTTGTACGAGATACAAATATTTGTTGTCTTCAAAATAGGCATCAAGGGAGGGAATTTGGGGATGTTGTCCTAGCTGTTGTAGTTGTCTAGCTTCTAGCTGAAATAATTCTACCGCTTTGTTAATCGCCCAAGTTCCCTGGACATCGGGTGCTAATTGTTTAACGACACAGCGTTGATTTAGTCTATCAATATCTTCTGCTAAATAGGTTCGACCGAAGCCACCTTGACCGAGGAGTTTGATCATGCGGAAGCGATTTCGCAGGATGGGTACGAGTTGAAGGCCACAACTGATGCAATATGTTTGCCCGTCCGGGTTTTGAGGATTGGGGCAATCGGGATTGATACAGCAAATCATTTATTTTAGGAATGATATTGTTTATATTGTATAGGACTTTCGATACAAATATTCCCTTCCAGTCGAAAGTAGAAAAGGGACGAAGAACCTGTCTCAACCAAACCTGCTTGATTTTGAAAAGGATAGGACAAAGTAGATAAAATATGACTTTTATCTTCTGTCAATTGTCTTAATTCTGCGTTAGCCACAGTGTAGCTATAGTTGGCTGTGACTGAATTGAAGGATAAGTATGACAGGAGTGAACCGTGCCAATAAATTATGGTAAAAATTAACGCTTCAGCTCAATATCAAACTCAAGCCGAGAACGATAAAAGTGAACGTCAAATTCTAAGAAAAAATTTGTCTGTCCCAGAATCAATGATACACTATCACTTTTTGCCCAAGCAAATACTAATCTTACCGGAGCAAACTCCCCTATTTCAGCCATGAAAAATACTGGCATCGCTGGTTGATTACCCACGTTACCGGCCAGTCGAATAATGGCTTTGCTGTCATCCCACACTAAGCCAAGCTGAATTCCTATTTGGTAAGGCAATACACTCACTGTTGCACCGCTGTCTACTAACCCAACAACTTCGACTCTCTGGTTATTGTGGCGCAGAATCAAGGGAATGCGCGGTAAGCTGTCAAACTCATCTTGAGAGGGGTGATTGGTAGAGTATTGAAATCGCATAATACTCACTTTTCGTCGCTGTTAGCCAGATTCATTGCCTGCATCAAAGCTGCACCAGCGCCAAAAGTATCGTAGGGAGTTGGTAAGTAGTAAGTCTTGTAAGGTTCCAAAGGAAAAATATTCTCACTGATATCTTCTTCCGCCATGAGAATACGGATTAACTCTCGTTTATCGATCGCAGACAGTTTTCTAATGGTAGGGAGTAATTCTGTTAGTGTCATCGGTTGTTTTCCTACGATGCGTCTATCTTGATGATAGCAGGTCAACAGTTTTTGTAGGGTGCGGATCTGTGGGATATTCGATGGAATTTACAGGTTTGAGATGGCGACGCACCTGACTGACTCTCGCGGTGCGTCGCTGCGAGATTGTGGATTTGATTTGTAGATTGTTCAATGCGACGCACCCTACCACTACTACGCGGAAACTAGGACGAGGAAGAAACCGAAGCTACCGCCACACGAAAACCCCAGTTCCTCAACTTGTAGCCCGCCGAATTCCTGTCACGATCGGCACTACGGGAATAGAGCGCATGGTTGTTCCATGAACCACCACGCAGCACCCGCTTATTATCCGTTGCAGTTTCCCAAGAACTTCCGTCAGTCGGTGCGCCACTATAATTATCGTGCCATTTATCGCTGCACCATTCCCAAACATTCCCGTGCATATCATACAAACCAAACGGATTCGGCGGAAAACTCCCCACATCCGTTGTTTGTTTGCGGTAACGTCCCTTCGGCGCAGCACCGTAGGGATAATTGCCATCATAATTAACTAAATTTGGGGTAATTGTTTCGCCAAAATAGAAAGGCGTTGTAGTTCCGGCGCGACAAGCATATTCCCATTCGGCTTCCGAAGGTAAGCGATAAATCTTGCCGGTTTTTTGAGAAATTTTCTGGCAGAATTCCAGAGCATTATTCCAGCTTACTTGTTCTACAGGACGTTTCAAACCTTTGATATCAGAAGGGTTATTCCCCATCACTACTTCCCACTGTTCTTGAGTAATGGGATATTTACCCATAAAAAAAGGAGAGATATTAACAGTACGCTGCGGCCCTTCATTGTTACTTCGCCCTGCTTCCGTATTGGGGGAACCCATCACGAAACTGCCACCAGGAATTGCTACCATGTCTAAGATTGCACCGCTACCTAAATTTTCACTATAAAATTGTGCTTGACAGCGTTGACGGCTACTTATATTACCCCGCACCTCAACTGTCACCGGGTCAAAGTCAAACCTTTTTAAAGTCGGCGCGGGAGTTGGTGTCGGTGGGGGAGTTTGTCTTGAGTGATGTTGAAAATCTATTAAAACTTCCTCGGCTGATTGATAGCGCTGCTGAATATCTTTTGCCAACAACTTAGATAAAATCAATTCCAATCCCTTTTCTATGGGACTTTTCAAATGTTGCTGCCAATTTCCTGTCCAACTATAACCTTGATCCACCCACAAATCAAAAGGATATAGCCCCGTCAGTAGATGAAAAGCCGTCGCCCCCAAGCTAAACAAATCGCTGGCTGGATAAGCTTCACCCCCTTTCATTTGTTCAAATGGTGAATAACCAGGCGTACCAATTTGCGTTCCCAGTCTCGACATCGCTGTTCCCGACAACTGTTTGGAAACTCCGAAATCAATCAGCATTAATACACCGTCGCTGCGACGGCGCATAATATTCTGAGGATTGATATCTCGGTGAATGATTTTTTGTTCGTGAATAAAGTTGAGAACAGGTAGAAGTTCGAGTAATAGTTGCTTAACTTGGTTTTCTGGCCAAATTCCTTGATTTTGGAAAAGGTTTAACAAATTGTCCCCATCGACAAACTGTTGTACGAGATACAGATAGTTGTCTTGTTCAAAATAGGCATCTAGTGATGGAATTTGGGGATGTTGTCCTAGCTGTTGTAGTTGTTTGGCTTCTTGCTGAAATAATTCTACCGCTTTGTTAATCGCCCAAGTTCCCTGGACATTTGGTGCTAATTGTTTAACGACACAGGGTAGATTTAGTTTATCAATATCTTCTGCTAAATAGGTTCTGCCGAAGCCACCTTGACCAAGAAATTTGATCATGCGGAAACGGCTTCGCAGAATTGGTACGAGTTTGACGCCACAAGTGATGCAATATGTTTGCCCGTCGGGGTTTTGAGGATTGGGGCAGTCGGGATTGATACAGCAAATCATTTATTTTAGGAATGATATTGTTTATATTGTATAGTGTGTAATAACCCCGACTTCTGTAATAAGTTTTTGCTAAAATCGTGAATTTTGTAAGAAGTCGGGGTTCTTGGGTGTGTTTTTAAACTCGGAGATCCCCCCTAGCCCCCCTTAATAAGGGGGGGACAAGAGTATTCAAAGTCAACCCCTACTCCCCCTTTTTAAGGGGGATTTAGGGGGAGCGAAACTTCAGGTTGTCAGACAGATGCAATCCGACGCTCGATCGCATTATAGAACCGATCGCCCATCTCACCCATCGCAACCTCAATTAACACTTGATTGTCAGCAGTCACAACCCGCAAAGGTGATTCAGCACAGCAAACTACACCAATTTTTTGCCACATTTTTGTCAAATGTTCTTGCAGGTAAGCTTCCCAAATTTCTTGATTTTTCGGTGCGACTGAAACTACAATGCAGTTGCCCATTTCACCAAACAAAATTTCATCCCAGCGGCTGACATTTGCCGAATTGAAACTGAGATGAATTTCCGCACCCATTTTAGCAGAAATACATGATTCCGCGAGGGCGATCGCAATTCCACCTTCCGCACAATCATGGGCAGAACATACCCAACCTTGCCGAATTCCATCGCGACAAACCGATTGCACTTTTCTTTCTAACTCAAAATCTATCCTTGGCGGTTTCCCAGCTACAATCCCGTGAATTGCCGCTAAATATTCCGAACCACCCAAAGTAGGAGAAGTTTCGATTTTTGAGCTTTCCGATGGAAGTTCTGGGTTTTGGGATGATTCACCAATTCCCAGCACATAAATTAAATCACCTTTCTTTAGCCAAGCTTGGCCAGAAATCTTCTTTAAATCGGGAATTAACCCCACCATTCCGATTACCGGAGTCGGATAAATTGGTTGAGGATTTCCCTCAGCATCAACCGTTTCATTGTAAAGAGAAACATTGCCGCCAGTCACAGGCGTTCCCAACTCCCGACAAGCATCAGCAATCCCGCGACAAGCTGACGCTAACTGCCAATATCCGATCGGCTTTTCGGGACTGCCAAAATTCAAATTATCAGTAACTGCGAGAGGTTCAGCACCCACACAACTTAAATTTCTCGCTGCTTCGGCTACGACTGCTTTTGCACCTTCATAAGGATCGAGATAAACATAACGAGAATTGCAATCAACCGTTGCAGCAACTCCGGGAATAGCCCCCTGCGGCGCTTCCTCCTTGCTAAGGGGGGGAGAAAGTTTGGGAGTTTCCCTACCTTGTGCCTTTGTAAATAGAGGAATTACCTCTTCTTCCTGTTTGCTTTCGGAAGCTAGAGAAACGGCATTTTCTCTCAGTAGATCCCCCTTAGCAAGGGGGTGTACTTCTAGCCCTTCAGCATGGGAAGATTGGCAAGGTTCTAGCGGACGCAATCTGACAACCGCAGCATCAGCACCTCCCGGTAAAACAACAGTATTGTTTTGCACTTGATGGTCGTATTGGCGATAAACCCAGCGTTTAGAAGCGATGGTGGGAGTATCTAAAAGCGTCAGCAAAATCTGATTCCAAGTTTGGAAATTACCGTTAATTTCGATACCTGTAACTGTGGATTGTGGCAGCGAATCCGCCGTCCATTCCCATGCTTTTATAGCATATTCTGGCGGCTCTGTCAACAGTTCTCGGTGATAAATTGGCGTGTTATCTGCCAAAGCGGTCGCGGTAATTTCGGCAGCGATTTCGCCTTTAAAGAGAATTCGGACGATCGGCTCTTCGATGACTGTCCCCGCGACTACGGCGTGCAATCCCCATCTGTGGAAAATATCGATTAATTCCTGTTCCCGTCCTTTTTGGGCAACAAACAACATCCGTTCTTGGGATTCCGAAAGCAGGTATTCGTAGGGAACCATACCGCTTTCTCGAACGGGAACTTTGTCTAAATCGAATTCAATGCCGACCCCGCCTTTGGCTGCCATTTCTGATGTAGAACAGGTGATTCCGGCCGCACCCATATCTTGGGCGGCGACGACTGCACCGGTTTTGAATGCTTCTAAACAAGCTTCAATTAAGGATTTTTCTAAAAATGGATCTCCTACTTGGACGGCGGGGCGATCGTCCATTGATTTGTCTGTCAATTCTGCACTGGCAAAACTTGCTCCTCCCATGCCATCTCGCCCGGTAGTTGAACCGACGTAAAGCACGGGATTTCCGATGCCCGATGCCCCCGATTTAACAATTTCTTGAGTTTCCATTAAACCCAAGGCCATCACGTTAACTAATGGGTTGCCGGAATAAGCAGGATCGAAATAAACTTCGCCGCCAACTGTGGGCACGCCGATGCAATTTCCATAATGGGAAATTCCCGATACTACGCCTTTGAACAATCTCTGAGTTTTGGCATCGTCTAAATTGCCGAAACGCAGGGAATTTAAAAGTGCGATGGGGCGAGCACCCATTGTGAAGATATCGCGGAGAATCCCGCCGACACCGGTTGCCGCACCTTGGAAAGGTTCGACTGCTGACGGGTGGTTGTGGGATTCAATTTTGAAGGCGAGTTGCAAGCCGTCCCCCAAGTCTACGACGCCGGCATTTTCTCCGGGCCCAACGAGAATTCGATCGCCCTCTGTGGGAAACTGTTTTAATAGTGGCCGCGAATTTTTGTAACAGCAGTGTTCGCTCCACATGACGCCGAACATTCCCAATTCAGCTTTATTGGGATGGCGACCTAGACGCTGAACGATTTCTTCATATTCTTCTGGTTTGAGTCTTTCAGCGGCAATTTGTTCGGGGGAAAATGGGGATTCGGAGATGGGAGACATGGAAACTCGTTATAAACCACAGGCTTTATTCTAAATGCCCTGTGCTTGCTTAATCTAAAATCTATAATCTAAAATCTACAATCCTAGGTCTTTGGGTTGTGAATCTAAAATCTAAAATCTAAAATCTAAAATCGAATGACTTTACCTCGAAATCTCAATTTTGCTAACCAAAACTTGCGGAACCGTTCTTTTAAAGGGCTTGACTTGTCAGGGGCGAATTTCAGCGGTTGCGACATTCGAGGCTGCAATTTCACCGGAGCGATTTTGAGGGGGGCAAATTTTCAGGGTGTCAGAACCGGACAAAGCCGCAGGCGGGTGAGAAATTTGATTGCTAGGGCTGGGGTAACGGCGGTGACAGTGACGGCGGCTGGGGCTTTAACTGGACTGATAGCCGGGGCGGATGCGGGGGCTGTGGCTGTGGCTGGAACCGCTGCGACGGCGATTGCTGCGACTCGGTGCGAGGCTGGGATTGTGGCAGGGGCTGTGGCTGGGGCTGCTGCTGCGATCGGCGCTAGCGGTATTGTGACATTTTTGGGCGGAGATACTATCAGGGGAATTGTCTTATTTTTGGTTTCTGGGGTAATTCTTGGGTTAACTGCGATCGGCTTTTTTATCGCTGTTGAAGAAATAGAAAAATTGTCGGTAACGTCGTTTAGAAAGGCTGACTTAACTGAT
This sequence comes from Microcoleus sp. Pol12B5, assembly GCF_036701335.1. Lineage (NCBI taxonomy): Bacteria > Bacillati > Cyanobacteriota > Cyanophyceae > Oscillatoriales > Microcoleaceae > Microcoleus > Microcoleus sp. Pol12B5. Next base: position 119,031 of record NZ_JAUBQQ010000011.1, read on the forward strand.
GCTGTATTCGATGCGGGGGCGGTTCTAGATGCAGATTTTTCCGATGCGCGAGGAGTGCCGTGGTAGAGTGCACAATTACTGATTTTTTACCCATTCCCGGAATTCTCGCACTGCTGCGGTTGCGCCTGTAGTTTGAGTGCGATCGATAAATTCGTCAACTTTTGCAGTCGGTAGCATCGGGAAAGCCCGGGAAAAATTGCACTCGGCATATTCGCCATTTTGCAATTGATAAAACTTGATGCTTCGTCCGTCGTACCGCCAAATTTCGGGTACGCCTAAATCTGCATATAAATCGAATTGATTTAAGGAACTGCTGGTAATATCAATTTCCAGTGCTAAATCAGGTGGCGGATCTTGAGCAAAGTCTAATTCTGTTCTCCCTCTGACCAGTGCTTCATTCTGGATATAATAACATGAATCGGGTTCTTTTCCGGCTGCTTTTTGGCGTTTCTTAATAGTCATCGATCCAAAGGGGTTGTACTCCAGATTGAGTTCTTCTATGAGAGTTACAATTAAGCGATCGATCAGCCTGTTGCGATTTTCATGTTCCGGTAGCGGCACCATAATTTCTAATTGACCTTGATGATAAGCAATTCTGGTGGAACGTTTGTTGCCCAGTTCCGCTAGCAGGCTTTCATATAATTGCCAACTGATATTTGGCAGTAAAACTCGCTGTTCGGCGGGCGTTGATATTGTTAGCATTTTACTTGGATTTTATAGTTTGAGAATATTTTAGTTTATCCTTTTTTTTGCGAACAGCACAAAAAGTATCTGCCGACAGCTACGGTCATGCGCTACTCTAGTTAATAATAGACTGTGGTCATTAGTCCTTGTTGTATGAAGCTGCGATCGTTCTTTTCTTTCCTCATTGCTGGCGTCTTGGCACTCTTAGGCTTGAGTGCCGGTGGTTTTTACTGGCTGACAACTCAAACTCCCCTGAATTTGCTCGCTGGCGGGCCGACAACTACTCCGGCTGCGGCTGTGTTTGTCTCGAAACAAGCACCTTTGTTAGCTTCAATGCTGGTAAATCCCGATCGCCTCGAAGCATTGCGACAAGTTTTTGCCACTCCCGAAGAAAGAAGTAGATCGCACGCAGAATTTGAGCAAATCAAAAAAAGTTTCCTCGCCAATACAGGCCTGGATTACAGTAGAGATATCCAACCTTGGATAGGTGACGAAATTACCCTCGCCGTCACAAACCCAGATTTCGATCGCGACAGCAGCAACGGCCAACAAGCCTGGTTTTTGCTGGCCGTTTCCTCCCAAAATGTCGATCGCAGCCAACAATTTCTCGACTCCTACTGGCGAAAACAATCTCGTGGCGATAAAACAGTGCAGTCGGAAATATATAAAGGCGTGAAAATTAATTATAAACAAGCACCCATAGCCAACAAAAAATCCGCTTCACTTTCGCCTTTTAACCCGTTTTCTCTGCCGACTTCAAAGTTGCCCTCCAGCTTCGCAACAGCAGCCATCGTCGGTAATTTAAATTCTGGGAATAACCCAAGTTTTGTTTTATTTTCCAATAGCCCGATTGTGATTAGAGATGCAATTAATAACGTTGAATCAGCCAACCTAAATCTAAACAATACCCCAGAATATCAAAAAGCTTTGCAGCAGCTAACTCAAGGCAGAATCGCTTTAGCATTTGTCAATCTCCCGCAATCAGCAACCGAGCAAAATCCCCAAGTTTCTCTTAATTCCCTCGCAGTTGCTGTCGGAGTCAACCGACGGGGATTGCTGGCTCAAACTGCTTTAGTGACATCGCGAGAAAACACAGCTTCTCCAACACTCTCCGAACCTGTGCAAGCCTTGCAATACATTCCCTCAGCCAGTCCTTTCGCGGTCGCCAGCACCGATTTAAGGAATTTGTGGGGTGATTTATCATCGGCGGTGTCCACTAATGCAGAAGTCTCAAAATTGGTCGATCGCACCTTGGCAGATATTCAGCAACTTTGGGGCGTCAACCTGCCGAAGGATATATTTGATTGGGTACAAGGAGAATACGCTTTAGCAGTGCTTCCGAATTCGTCAAACAGTGCGGACTGGATTTTTGCCACCGAAAAATCTGCTGATTCGCAAAAGGCGATCGACAAACTGGATGAAATTGCCCGCAGCAAAGAATACAGCATCGGCAGCTTCACTCTCAGAAACCAGAAAATTACCGCTTGGACGCAGTTGACAACAAACCCAAATTATAGGAAAGAAAATAATAGAAAAAGTGCGATCGAAACCGAGGCAAAAGGAGTCCGAGCCAGCGTCGGCAAATACGAAATTTTCACCACTTCAGTAGAGGCAATGGACGCAGCACTAGAAGCCGCAGAAACAGGCTCTTTAGTTGCCAATCAAGATTTTCAAACCAGCATTGAACCGCTACCGCCATCTAACGACGGCTATTTTTATTTAGACTGGCCCTCCAGCAGGCCAATTTGGGAAAAACAAATCCCGCTGTTGAGGTTAATTGAACTTTCGGCAAGACCATTGTTCGATCACTTGCGATCGCTTACTGTCACCAGTACGGGAGAAATAACAGGAATTCGCAAAGCTACTATATTTATGCGGCTGAATTAGTCAGTAGTCATTAGTCAGTAGTCATTAGTCATTAGTCAGAAGGAAGAATAAAAACAAGACACTATGCCCAATTCCCCATTCCCAATAACTAAAGACTAAGGACTAATGACTAAGGACTAATAACTACTGACTGCTTCACCTTTTTCTGTTGCCCAAAATAAGCTTGAAATACCTCTTTGGCGATCGGGGCCGCGGCAACAGAACCATAACCGCCATTTTCCACAATCACGGCGATCGCAATTTCCGGCTTGTCAGCAGGCCCGAAGGCGACATACAAAGAGTGATCCTCCTGTCCAATGACCTCCGAAGTCCCTGTTTTGCCCGCCGTCAGTGGAATCGTACCGTCATTCATCCCCTGTCCCGTACCCTGGGCAACTACCGCGATCAGTCCTTCCTTCACCACCTGAATGGTTGAAGGTTTCATCCCCGTATGTACCCGTTTAGTCTCCGCTGTGCCGGTCATAGAAGTCAACAGATGAGGCTTCACCCGATAACCCCCATTAGCGATCGAACTCACCATCACCGCCCCCTCCAAAGGAGTCATCAACACCAACCCCTGACCGATCGACATCGTTACCGTATCACCCGCATACCAAGGTTCTTTATAAAGTTTTTCCTTCTCCTCCGGCGTCGGGATTTGACCGTAATCGCCGCCACCTAGCCCCAAAAGATTCAAATCCGTATCCTTGCCAATTCCCAGGCGGTGTCCCCACTTAGAAATTTGCTCCGGCCCCGTACTAATCCCCACTTGATAAAAAAATGTATTGCTGCTGAAAGCCAAAGCATCCCGAAAGCCGATGTCGCCGTAACCGCCGCTGTGTTCGTTAAAATCAATTCCCCCCACAGTAATGTAAGAAGAAGTACCGAGAATTGAGTCCGGCGAAAATTTGCCCGACTCCATGCCCGCGACGGAAGTCACAATTTTAAAGGTGCTGCCGGGGGGATAGCCTTGCATGGCCCGATTCAAAAATGGATTTTCGGGGTCTTGAAGAGTTTTCCACTCATCCTTAGTGATTTTTCGCGTAAACAGATTGGGATCAAAAGTCGGGTGGCTGGCCATAACTAATACCGCCCCGGTTTTGACATCCAGCGCCACTACTGCTCCCCGGCGCTGCCCCAAGGCTTTTTCGGCTGCTTTTTGCATGGACAAGTCTATGGTTAGCTGCACCGCCTCACCGGGTTTGGGCGGTGTATCTCCCATCAGTCGCAATTCTTGATTTTGGGCATTTACCTCGATCAGCCGATCGCCCCAAACTCCGGCAATCTTCTGGTTAGAGCTCGCTTCTATGCCCATTTGACCGACAATCATCCCCATCGGATATTCGGGATGATCTTCTAAGTCTGCTGCGGTAGCTTCGCCAATATATCCGATCACGTGAGCGGCCAAGCTGCCTTCGGGATAGTAGCGGTTCGCTTCTGGCCGCACTTCCACTCCCCGCATTTGTCCCACCTCTTCTGCTAGTGGCACAAACACCTCTGGCGGCATTGCTTGCTTGAGCCGCACCGGTCTGTAGGATTGAGGATCGACCTCTTTTAATTTTTTTAAAATTTCTTGTGCCGGGATTTTAACCAACGGACTCAACTTTTCTGCTGTCGCTTTCCACTCTTCCGAGGTTTGTTCTTTCGGCCACAAGTATACCGATCGAGCTAAATTGTTTGCCGCTAGTAACTTGCCTTGGCGATCGATAATATGTCCGCGATTCGCCGGCATTGGCACTAGGCGAACGCGATTGTTTTCGGCTCTTTCCCGGTTTTGCTTCCCTTGTATCAGTTGCAATTCCACCAGCCGACTAGCGTGCAGGCCTAGCAAACCGGTTGCCACCAGCATTAACACGATCGCCCGGTGTATCGGACGCTCCTGTTTCTTAGGAGTTTCCGCCAGGGTTTTGTCAGAAGAGTGAAATGCTGAGATCGAATAAACTTGTCGTTGCATCATTCTATAGGTAGATGTCAAATCCTAGATTTTAGATTCTTGAATTGTCAATTTTGAAGTATACATCATCAAACCGGGGACGATCGTGCCTTGCCCATTGGGGGAAACGGAATGATTAAGCGTTAACTTTTGACTAATCACTAATTAACTCATGACTGCTCACTAATCCCCCAAGCACCAAGAAATACCCAGAAAAATCAAGGTCAGACTCAGCCAATTAGGGAGGTGGAGCCAGCCAGATAGACCTATAGGTAACAATACCAAGGCCTGTGTCAATAGGGAACCGATCACCAACAGGAAGGCTAGGAGTATCAAATTTATCATCTTGACACCGTACAATTTCGGATATGAGTCGATCGCCTGTGGCAGAAATCCGACTGGCACAACCGAGCGCGATCTTACACGGATTGTCCTGATAGACATAAGGAAGAGAAGCCAGGAGGTTTTGAACTAATTTAAAAATTATTCTTCCTCCATAGTTTGTATTCGAGGGGCTGCGATGGGTAAATTCTGAGTTGTGATTTTAAGTTGTGACCGAGGAGTATTACCATGTTGTTTAATCAGCGAGCCAATTTCAAAAACGGTGCGCTCTTGGCTGTGATCGCCGTGATCGCAGCCCTACCAGTTTTAGCAGAAACAGCCAATTTCGGCACTTTAACTTTATCGCGAGGTTTTGCAGCCCCAACAGCAGTTTTGAGAGGTTCTACAGGCGGATCGTACTCTCTATCTGTCATAGCCAACGCCGATCGCCACAAAAACAAATGTTTGGGTTTTGCCACCCCAACTCCCGACCACATCATAGTCTTGCAGCAAAAATTTTCAAAACTCACGCTCCAAGTCAACAGCGGAGGCAAGGACACAACCTTACTCGTACAAGGCCCCGGTAATGCGGTGCGCTGCGGAGACGATATAGGTCAGAATAAAGATGCTGGCATACTTGATTCAGACTGGCAAGCAGGCTCTTACAGGATTTGGGTAGGTACTGTCGAACCCGGAGTCAAGTCTAACTATACAATCTCAGTACAGGAATAGTCAGTAGTCAGTAGGAAGAATTAGCAATTGCCCATGCCCCATGCCAATTGCCCATGCCCCATTCCAGGAACCCCACTCTCCCACTCTCCGACTCTCCCCAATCTCCCACTCTCTTAATCTCCCACTACCCAATCTCCCGATCGACCGCTCACTTCCGCCATCCAGTAAAATGTAAAATCGAAAGTGGCGTGTTTAACCAAAATAGGTAACTCCGAAAGTGCTAAAGACTCTTAGAGCTGACTTCAGTATAATTTTCGATCGCGACCCTGCCGCTCGCAACTGGCTGGAAGTTTTGTTTTGCTACCCCGGTCTTCAGGCCCTAGTGCTGCACCGCCTCGCACACTGGCTTTATGTGTTGGGGCTTCCCTTCATCCCCCGCTTGATTTCCCACATTGCTCGTTTTTTGACCGGAATTGAAATCCACCCAGGGGCAACCATCGGCAAAAGCGTATTCATCGACCACGGTATGGGGGTTGTGATCGGCGAAACAGCGATTATCGGCGATTTTGCCCTAATTTACCAAGGTGTCACCCTTGGCGGTACTGGCAAACAAAGCGGCAAGCGTCACCCTACCGTCGGCGAAAACGTAGTTGTCGGTGCCGGCGCCAAGGTACTCGGCAATCTGCAAATTGGCAATAACGTCCGCATCGGCGCTGGTTCCGTCGTACTCCGCGACGTACCATCTGACTGCACAGTGGTAGGGATTCCCGGCCGCATCGTCTATCGATCGGGAGTGCGCGTCAATCCCCTAGAACACGGCAGTTTGCCGGATTCGGAAGCTGTGGTAATTCGCTCTTTGCTCGATCGTATCGAATCCCTCGAACAGCAAGTAAAAAGTTTGCTTCCTCAAGCATCTGTCTCCTTAAATTCTGTTCCCAATTCGCCTTCAGGATTCCCAACTTTAAATCAAACCAGCAATGTAGCTGTAGCTGAAAAAACCCAATTAGCTGTTGCTACTACTTGTCAGTTAAAAGATAAAGCAATTCAAGAGTTTTTTGACGGCACCGGCATCTAAAATTTGAATTGGGCATTGGGCATTGGGCATTGGGCATTGGGCATTGGAACTGACAACAAATAACCAATAACCAATAACTAATAACTAATAACCAATAACTAATTACTACTGACTACTGACTACTGACTACTTTTTCAAGGATTAACAGATCGCACAGACCAATTTCCCTCCCCGTCGCGCCGATAAAGCGATCGGTTTTGCGGTTCCCCCCGCAACTCTAACAAATCCACCGTTTCCGGTTCCAACAACAGCAAGCAAAAATTAGGCAGCGGCTCGATCTCACTTGGGGAAGCAGAATCAAAAGCACTAGCCTCGGCTTTGTCATCCCCCGGCTGCGGCCAAGCAAACTGCGCTCTAGCCGCCTCAGAAAGCTCCTGCCAAGTTGTGCACCGCGATGAGAACAACTCTGCCTCTGGATAATCTGCCCCTACCAAAACGAGCTTTCCAGCAATCCGAAATTGTTCACGAGTTTTCGGGAAATACCAGCAAATTTCCCCCCAAGGATAGAGGTTAATTTCCTCGGCTTTTTGGCTGCGAATATCTGTAATAAATTTCAACTGATTAGTATCTGCTAAAAAGCCTCGAAACACCACAGTGCGGTTGGCCGGACGCCCGGTGGCGCGAACAGTTGCAAGTTGCAAGTAACGGGCAAAAGCAAGACTGCGGTTGCGGTGGAGGGCACTAGCTAAGGGCGATCGCCAAAGTGCTAAAGACATAATTAATAACCTATCATATTAGTCAGTAGTCATTAGTCAGTAGTCATTAGTCATTAGTCATTAGTTAACGGTTAACAGTCAACGGTTAACAATGCCCAATGCCCAATGCCCAATGCCTAATGACTACTGACTACTGACTCTTCTTTCTGCTATTGGTAATTCTATGTCAAATTCACTATCAAAACTCAAAACTATTGAAACTCCCCATAGTGGCTACCACTGGGACGGCAGTTCCCGCCGCTTTTTTGAAGGCTGGTACTACAGAATAACATTACCGATTCACGGACAATCCTTTGCATTCATGTATTCCATCGAAGATCCCAGAGGCGGTCAACCTTACAGTGGCGGTGCAGCTCAGATTCTCGGCCCGAAAGATAGCTATTTGTGTCGCACTTTTCCCAATGTAAATAAGTTTTGGGCGGATCGAGAAAGCTTAGGTTTCGGACATTGGGGCAAAACAGATTTACAAATTAAACCCCAATACTTAGAACCCCAAGTATTCGACAGCCGCGTCGAAGAAGGCTATCAAGCTACTGCTAGTTTGAATCAAGGTTATCTGCACGATCCGGGAAGCGGCAGCCACTGTTTTTGGCAGTATGAAATCCAACCTATTTATGGCTGGGGCAACTCTCAGGAACTCCAGAAATCTACGGCGGGAATGCTATCTTTTCTCCCCGTATTTGAGCCGGGATGGCAAATTTTAATGGCTCACGGTTTAGCCACGGGCTGGATTGATTGGAATGACCAACGCTACGAATTTAAAGATGCTCCCGCTTACAGCGAAAAAAACTGGGGTGGTGCTTTTCCGCAAAAGTGGTTTTGGATTAATTGCAATTGTTTTCAAGGCGAAAGCGATTTAGCTTTAACTGCTGGCGGTGGCAAGCGGGGCGTGCTGTGGTGGATGGAATCGGTAGCAATGATTGGTCTGCATTACCGAGGCAAATTTTACGAATTTGTGCCTTGGAATTCCCAAGTTAGTTGGACTATTGAACCTTGGGGAAGCTGGAAAATGCAGGCGAGAAACAGTCAGTTTGAAGTTGAGTTAATTGGCACTACAAACAGTCCTGGTACTTATCTGCGAGCTCCTACCGAAAAAGGTCTGGCTTTTTGCTGCCGCGATACGACGCACGGCGAATTGCGCTTGCAACTGCGAGAGTTGTTGGGGGGAAATGTGGAAAAAAATGGCAAGCAGCGTTCTAGAATTATCTTAGAGGCTCAAAGTTCTTTATCGGGTTTGGAAGTTGGGGGCGGGCCTTGGGATGAAGTTTGGCGATCGAATTAAATCATTAGTCATTAGTCAGTAGTCATTAGTCCGTAGTCAGTCCTTATTAGTCCTTAGTCAGTTAATAGTTAACAGTAGTCTTAACAGCCATGATCAATTTACTCGGTTGGCAATTAGGCAAATTCTACCGCAGCCAGCGGTTACAAAAAACTTTCAAAGTTATTTTGGGACTAATTTTATGTTTGAGTACAATTTTGAGACCGGCAGCAATTGCTAGTGCTGCAGGTGATTTGTCACGCCAACCTGTTACCGAAATTACTGTTAGTTTAGGTAACGAAGCTGGGGAACTTAAGTTTTTTCCCAATCTGCTAGAATTTGAATCGGGCAAGCGCTATAAATTAGTGCTGAAAAATCCCAGTTCGCAGAAACATTATTTTACTGCTAAAAACTTTGCTGATGCGAGTTGGACTCAAAAAGTTGAAGCTGGGAAAGTGGAAATTAAAGGAGCCATTCACGAATTGGAACTTAAACCGGGCGCTATGGCAGAATGGGTGTTTGTGCCCGTGAAATCGGGAACCTACAACCTGCGCTGTACGGTAGCCGGACATACAGAGGCGGGGATGATTGGCAAAATTACGATCGCCTCTTAAATCCCAATCTCCGTTCAATTTCAGATGAATTACCGAAAATCGATCGAACTTTCGGCCCTCTAGACACTTTTTAAGTAGACTCTAGCGGAGCCATTGTCAGTCCTGCACGGCTCAATTGCATATGATAAAGTTCTGCTTGCTCTTGCGGGCCAACCCAGACGGTGGCCTGGCCTTCGTGGTGGATTTGGTTGGCGAGTTTCCAAGCTTGATCGCTCGTCATCCCTGGAATGTATTTTGTCAAACATTCCACAACGTGCTGGAATGTGTTGAAATCGTCGTTGAGGACTATTACCCGATAGTTGGGATAAGGTTTGCGGGTAACTTGACTCGATCGAACGGGTGCTATGGTTGGTGAAGAGGTCATCGCGCGAACAGCCACTAAAACTACAAAATTCGTAAAATAGTTACCTCTCAAATTTTAACACAATTTCAGATTTTTTTAACCCGTACTTGGTATTTTGATCCGCTTAGGGGTTTATTTTCACCACCGGGCTCTGCGTTAAACTTCTCCAGAAACTGTGGGGATTAGGGGTTAGGTACCTTGCTCCCCATTGACAGACTTTTCTGGAGAAATCTATGGCATCGCGCCGATTAAACTAAAGTTAAGACTCGATCGACCTCAGAAGTGTCGCCGTGAGAGTACGCTTGCACCAGAAGTTGCTTTAAATCTTCAATCAACGGATAGCGGGGGTTCGCTCCGGTACACTGATCGTCAAAAGCGTGATCGGCCATTTCCTCAACGCGAGCAAAAAAGAAATCATCACTCATTCCCTGACTGGCGATCGCCTCCTGAATCGTGGTAGGAATATCTACCTGACGCTTCAGATCTTCCACCGCTGCGATCAACTTCTCAACTTTTTCATCTTCTGTATCGCCGCCCAAATTCAGATAGTCCGCAATTCGAGCATAACGCCACTTGCTGTTAGGATACTTGTTTTGAGAAAAAATCGCTTGTTTGAACGGAATATCCGTTGCATTGTAGCGAATTACATGGGAAATCATCAGCGCATTCGCTAAACCGTGAGGGACATGGCAAGTTGCGCCTAATTGGTGAGCCATTGAGTGACAAACCCCCAGAAAAGAGTTGGCAAATGCCATGCCGGCGATCGTAGCAGCATAATGTACTTTCTCCCGTGCTTTCGGATCGTTAGCACCATTTTTGTAAGCGCTGGGCAGGTATTTAAACAGCAAACGAATCGCTTCTAAAGCCAAACCATTTGTATACTCAGAAGCCAACACAGAAACATAAGCTTCTAAAGCGTGGGTTAGCGCATCAATGCCGCCGTAAGCAGTCAGTTTTCGAGGCATATTCAGGGTAAGTTCTGGATCGACGATCGCCATACTCGGAGTCAGAGCATAATCTGCAAGCGGATACTTAATCCCCGATCGTTCATCCGTAACAACCGCAAAAGGCGTGACTTCCGAACCCGTTCCCGAAGTAGTTGGAATTGCCACCATAATTGCCTTTGAACCCAAAGGCGGCAGTTCGTATACCCGCTTGCGAATATCCATAAACCGCATCGCCAATCCTTCAAACTCAATTTCTGGATGCTCATACATCAGCCACATTACTTTAGCAGCATCCATAGGCGAGCCACCACCAAAGGCAATAATCACATCTGGATGGAAACTATTACAGATTTGTAAACCTTTGCCAACAGTAGCAAGCGAAGGATCGGGTTCCACATCGTAAAATGTGTAGTGATCGATGCCGATTTCTTCCAAACTATCTGTGACTTCCTTAATCAATCCCAATTCAAACAAAGGTTTATCCGTCACGATCAAAGCACGTTTCTTACCTGCAAGATCCCTCAAAGCTACAGGAAGACAACCCGACTTAAAATAAATCTTGGGAGGAATACGGAACCAGAGCATATTCTCGCGCCGTTCTGCTACGGTTTTGATATTGAGCAGGTGATGGGGTGTCACGTTGACAGAAATGGAATTATCGCCCCAGCTACCGCAACCGAGGGTAAGGGAGGGATCGAGACGGAAATTGTACAAATCGCCGATCGCACCTTGAGAAGAAGGCGTATTAATCAGCACCCGCGAAGTCTCTAGTTTGCTTTCAAAATAACGGATGTGCTTCTGATTGTGCGGAGCCGTGTAGAGTACAGAAGTATGTCCGTGTCCGCCAAAAATTATCAGCGCTTCGGCTTTCTCTACTGCTTCAGTAAAGTCCTTGGCGCGATACATAGCGAGAATCGGCGAAAGTTTTTCACAAGCAAAGGGTTCTGCTTTACCTATCGCATCCACTTCTCCAATCAAAACCCTGATGTTTGACGGCACTGTAAAGCCCGCAATTTGCGCCACCTTTTGCACCGATTGTCCGACTATTTCGGCATTCAATCGACCATCAATTAAGATTACCTGCCGCACTTTTTCCCGTTCTTCAGCATTCAGGAAATAAGCACCGCGCTTGATGAATTCCAGTTGTACAGCATCGTACACCTCATCCACAACAACCACCGATTGTTCAGAAGCACAAATCGTGCCGTTGTCGAAAGTTTTGCTCAGCAAAATTGAGCTGACAGCCATTTGGATGTGGGCGGTTTCATCGATGATGGCAGGAGTATTTCCTGCGCCGACACCGAGGGAGGGATGTCCTGAAGAGTAGGCCGCTTTTACCATTCCCGGCCCGCCAGTTGCCAAAATTAGTTTGATATCGGGGTGCTGCATCAAAGCTTGGGAAAGCGGCACAGTTGGCTCATCAATCCACCCAATAATATCCGGTGGTGCTCCTGCTGCTACAGCAGCATCGAGGATGATTTTTGCCCCCGCAGCCGTGCAGGATTTGGCGCGGGGGTGGGGCGAAAATATAATCCCATTTCTCGTCTTGAGCACGATTAAAGATTTAAAGATGGTGGTGGAAGTCGGGTTAGTTACAGGCACGATTCCCGCCAGCAGTCCCACGGGTTCGGCAATGCGTTCGTAGCCAAAATGCCGATCGGACTCGATGATACCGCAAGTCTTGTCGTTTTTGTATTTGTTGTAAATCATTTCCGAGGCAAAATGATTTTTGATTGCCTTATCTTCGATGACTCCCATTCCCGATTCTTTGACTGCTGCCTTGGCTAAGGGAATACGGGCGGCATTAGCGGCTAAAGCTGCTTGCTTGAATATGCGATCGACCTGTTCTTGAGTGTAGGTGGCAAATTCAGCTTGGGCTGCTTTTACTTTTTGAATTAGGACTTCTAATTCTTCTAAATTGGTAACTTTCATGTTATTTTTCCTGATGTTTATTTCGGAAAAATTATTGCCTCAATCTTTGATTGGTAGGGAACCCGCAGATCGACGCAGATAATTTCTAGATTGTTTGTGACTTGTGAACGCGGTCTTTTAATTATTATATACCGCTAGCTCCGATCGCATTTAGCCCGCGACTGCGAAAAATATCAACAGTTTTTTGCACGACTTCCGGTGAAGCTGGAGGTGTATCCTTGAGTTCGTAATCCAGTTTTAATTGTTCCCATTTGTATTCTCCCATTTTATGAAATGGTAAGACTTCAACTTTTTCCACATTGGTCAGAGTGGCAATAAAATCCGCTAGTTTTTCTATGTTTTCGATGGCATCTGTGAGGTGAGGAACTAGAACGAAGCGAATCCACGTCGGTTTGCCAATTTCGCTGAGATATTTTGCCATTGCTAAAGTTGGCTCGATCGAAACATTGGTGACTTTGTAATACAGTTCGGGAATGTAGGATTTGATGTCCAATAAAACCAGATCGGTCATTTCCAGAACCGGTTTAGCAACTTCTAAAACACAGAATCCTGATGTGTCCAGCGCTGTATGCAAGCCTATTTGATGACAGCGGGTAAAGATTTCTCTGACAAAATCCGGCTGCATCAACGGTTCGCCGCCGCTGACTGTAACGCCTCCTTTCCGCAGGTAGGATTTACATTTTGTAATTTGCTCGATTAAATAATCGACGGTTACTTCTTTACCATCGTGGGAATTGCGACAGTCGGGATTGTGACAGTAAAGACAGCGTAACGGACAGCCTTGGGTGAAGACGATAAACCGGATTCCGGGGCCGTCTACTGTACCAAATGTTTCGATTGAATGAATGCGACCAATTCCAGACATTTAATTTGCTGTTTGTTGGTAGGGATTTTGAGAATAGGGATGAGCGGGAGGGCGAGGTTAACTTAAGCCTGGAAACTTGCGGATTTTTCGTTTGGTTGCTGAGGCTCGATCCCCCTAAATCCCCCTTAAGAAGGGGAGTAGGGGTTGACTTTGAGAAGTGGACGGTTCCCCTTGAATCCCCAGATAGTTGGGGGAATTCAAGAATACTCTTGTTCCCCCCTTCTTAAGGGGGGTTAGGGGGGATCTGGTCTTATGGTTCAACAGCGAAACTAGACGAAAAAAGACTTATCGAGAACCCATTATGTAGGCGCTTCTTGAGTCCCCCTCAGCTCGGACTTCGTTTGACAAGGAGCGGTTTCAACCGCCGATTCAATGGGATTTAGACCCGTTCGTGGAAAGTCCGTTTAATCACATCTAATTGTTGTTCGCGGGTAAGTTTGATGAAATTAACCGCATAACCGGAGACGCGAATTGTTAGCTGGGGATAGTTTTCTGGATGTTCCATCGCATCTAGTAATGTTTGCCGATCGAGCGCGTTAACATTGATGTGATGGCCACCATCGTGGAAGTAACCGTCTATAAGACTAACTAGGTTGTTAGTCCGATCGCTCTCCATTCTGCCCAAGGCCTGCGGTAAAATCGAAAAAGTATTCGATATGCCATCTTGACAATCGCTGTAAGGCAGTTTCGCTACAGAAGATAAGGATGCGATCGCCCCACAGGAATCTCGGCCGTGCATCGGATTAGCACCGGGAGCAAAGGGTTCGCCTGCTTTACGTCCGTCGGGAGTGCTACCAGTTTTTTTGCCGTACACTACGTTAGAAGTAATCGTGAGTACCGATTGAGTCGCTACAGCGCCACGGTAGGTTTTGTGCTGGCGAATTTCGTTCATGAAGCTTTGCACAAGTTCGATCGCCACACTGTCTACGCGATCGTCATTATTGCCGTATTTTGGATACTCTCCTTCGATCGAGTAATCTACGGCCAAACCTTGCTCGTTGCGAAGCACCTTAACTTTAGCGTGTTTAATCGCCGAGAGCGAGTCCGCCACCACTGACAATCCGGCAATTCCGCAGGCCATTGTCCGGTAAACATCGCGATCGTGCAATGCCATTTCCAGGCGTTCGTAGCAGTATTTGTCGTGCATATAGTGAATGACATTCAACGTATTGATATACGTTTTTGCCAACCACGCCATCATGTCGTGGAACCTGGCTCTTACCTCGTCATAATCGAGATATTCGGTAGTAATCGGTGGGAACTGCGGCGCGATTTGGTCACCGGACTTCTCATCTTTACCACCGTTAATCGCATAGAGCAAAGTCTTAGCCAAGTTAACTCGCGCGCCGAAAAACTGCATTTGCTTGCCAATTCGCATCGCAGAGACACAACAGGCGATCGCGTAATCATCGCCGTATTGAGGACGCATCAAATCGTCGTTTTCGTACTGAATCGAACTTGTGTCGCTGGATACCTTCGCACAGAATTCTTTGAAGTTTTCCGGCAAGTTTTCCGACCACAAAACGGTGAGATTTGGTTCTGGTGCAGTACCGAGGTTTGACAGGGTGTGCAAGAATCGGAAACTGTTACGAGTTACCAATGTTCTACCGTCATCGCTGATACCGCCGATCGCCTCTGTTACCCAAGTTGGATCGCCAGAAAACAGAGCGTTATAGTCGGGAGTCCGCAAGAACCGCACCATACGGAGTTTCATTACAAAATGGTCGATCAGTTCTTGCAATTCCACTTCGGAACTCGCGCCACTTTGCAAATCGCGCTCGAAATAAATGTCTAAAAACGTCGATACGCGGCCGAGAGACATCGCTGCCCCGTTTTGTTCTTTCACTGCTCCCAAGTAGGCAAAATACACCCACTGGACAGCTTCTCGTGCATTTGCCGCCGGACGGCCAATATCAAAGCCGTAGCTAGCAGCCATTTCTTTTAACTCAAACAATGCCCGAATTTGCTCGGATAACTCTTCGCGCAAACGAATTGTTGCCTCGTCCATCGCGTCTAGTTCGAGTGATTCTTGCTGTGTTTTTTTATCATCAATTAGGCGATCGACACCGTACAAAGCCACGCGCCGGTAGTCACCGATGATCCGCCCGCGTCCGTAGGCATCTGGCAAACCTGTGATGATACCCGAACGTCTCGCCAGACGCATCGAGCGCGTGTAAACATCGAATACACCATCGTTATGAGTTTTGCGATATTTCGTAAATATTTCTTCAGTTTGTCGATCGAGCTGATAGCCGTAAGCTTCTAAACCTGCCTTGACAACGCGAATCCCGCCAAAGGGCATAATCGCGCGTTTCAAAGGTCGATCGGTTTGCAAACCTACTATTTGTTCTAGGTCGCGATCGATGTATCCTGCTGCATGAGCCGTGATAGATGTGGGAACTTTTGTATCAACATCCAATACACCTTTTTCGCGCTCTTGCTTCATTAATTCCAGAACTTTTTGCCAAAGCTGCTGGGTTTTTTCGGTTGGTGCTGTGAGAAATTCTGCATTCCCTTCATAGGGCGTGTAATTTTTTTGAATGAAGTCTCTGACATTGACTTCCTTTGTCCAGTTGCCTTCAGTAAAGCCGTGCCATTCTGCAAACATAGCTTGCTTTCACCTCAATTTTTTGTTAGCGATCGATCTTTTCTCCTCCGACCGCTATATCTACTATATATTTAATCTCAATATTTTAAATAGCCTGTTCGCTCTTTGTTACAAAACTTGACTTGCTAATTCTGTGGGAAGAATTAAGATAGATAGTATGCAGAACAACCTCTGGGATTTTTGAGGAAGATCTGACAAAATGGGATTCCGAACTAACACTTTGACAACTGAAATGTTGTTTAAGAGCGGGGCGGTCGGAAACCCGCAATGAGATTTTTGGTCGCGAACTGCGAAGACCAGAAGAAGAGGAAGAAAAAGCAGAAGAATAGCAGAAAAATAGTTCGGATTTGATTCGAGAATTGTTATCGAAAGCAGAGCAATATTAATTGCTGATTAATTGAAGTAGGGTATTATGCAGATAAATTCAAGAAATCAAAGCACTGCGAGCGATCCGGCTCACGATATTTGGAAAGAACAGCGTCATCCGCTCGATCGGATTTTTCAGCCTCGCTCCGTGGCTGTAATCGGCGCAACAGAGAGAGAAGGAAGCGTCGGACGAACTCTCCTGTGGAACTTGATTCGGAATCCGTTTGGCGGAACAGTTTTTCCAGTGAATCCGCAGCGCCGCAGCGTCTTGGGGCTCAAGTCTTATCCTGACATTGCTAGCGTCCCGGAAACAGTGGATCTGGCGGTGATTGCTACGCCTGCTGCTGGAGTGCCGCAAGTGATCCGCGAATGTATCGCTGCTGGGGTGAAAGGAGCAATTATTGTTTCTGCGGGCTTTAAAGAGATTGGTGCGGCTGGGGAGGCTTTAGAACAGCAAGTGATGGCCGAGGCGCGTCTCGGCGGAATGCGGATTATCGGCCCAAATTGCCTCGGCGTGATGAATCCTGTGCTTGGGCTCAATGCTACTTTTGCAGGTACGATCGCCCGTTCGGGTAATGTCGCCTTCATCAGTCAAAGCGGCGCCCTCTGTACTTCGATCCTAGACTGGAGTTTGGGAGAAAATGTCGGTTTTAGCGCCTTTGTATCGATCGGCTCTATGCTCGATGTCGGTTGGGGCGATCTGATCGAGTATTTCGGAGACGATCCCCATACTCACAGTATCGTTTTGTACATGGAATCTATGGGTGATGCTCGTTCGTTTCTGTCCGCCGCCCGCCCAGTGGCGATCGACAAACCGATCATCGTTCTCAAGGTAGGACGTACCGCCGCCGCCGCCCAAGCCGCCGCTTCCCATACGGGAGCTTTGACCGGCAGCGATGACGTGCTTAACGCTGCTTTCCGCCGCTGTGGCGCGTTGCGGGTACATACGATTTCCGATTTGTTCGACATGGCAGAAATTCTGGCCAAGCAACCGCGACCGCAGGGCAACCGCCTATCGATCGTCACCAATGCAGGAGGCCCAGGGGCGATCGCCACTGATGCCTTAATTAGCGACGGCGGTGCGCTGGCAGATTTGGCACCGGAGACGCTGCAGCAGCTTGATGAGTTTTTGCCACCTCAGTGGAGTCATCACAACCCGATCGATATTTTGGGCGATGCTAGTAGCGATCTTTACGCCAAAACTCTAGAAGTTGTCGCTCC
Source organism: Microcoleus sp. Pol12B5 (assembly GCF_036701335.1). Classification (NCBI taxonomy): domain Bacteria; kingdom Bacillati; phylum Cyanobacteriota; class Cyanophyceae; order Oscillatoriales; family Microcoleaceae; genus Microcoleus; species Microcoleus sp. Pol12B5. The sequence continues at coordinate 136,452 of NZ_JAUBQQ010000011.1, forward strand.
CGATCCCAATAGTGACGGATTGCTGGTCATCCTGACGCCACAAGCGATGACGAATCCGACGCAAACCGCAGAAAAACTCAAGTCTTACAGCAAACTCGGAAAGCCCTTATTGGCAAGCTGGATGGGCGGTGTGGAAGTATCAGCGGGAACGCAAATTCTTAATCAGGCAAATATTCCGACTTTCCCCTATCCCGATACCGCCGTCAGGTTATTCAACTATATGTGGCGGTACACATACAACCTGCGCGCTATCTACGAAACGCCTTCTCTCCCCGCTGATTGCGAAATCGAGACTTCTGGGTGTGCGACTGCGGCGAAGATTTTGACTGCTGCCCGCCAAAACAATCGCACTTTATTAACCGAGTACGAATCAAAACAGTTGCTGGCAGCTTACGGCATTCCCACCGTAGCGACAGAAATTGCAGCGAGTGCTGCCGAAGCTGTGGAAATTGCCGATCGCCTCGGTTATCCAGTGGTGCTAAAACTTCATTCTGAGACGATTACTCACAAAACCGATGTGGGGGGCGTAAAACTAAATTTAGGCGATGCTAACGCTGTAATTAGTGCCTTTGAGGCGATCTCCCAGCGGGTACGGGCGATCGATCCTGCAGCGTTTCTCGGCGTGACCGTGCAGCCGATGGTGCATTTGGAAGGCTATGAACTAATTTTGGGTAGCAGTATCGACCCACAATTTGGGCCGGTGATGCTGTTTGGTTCCGGCGGACAATTAGTGGAAGTATTTCAAGATCGATCGCTGGCACTTCCGCCTTTAAATACCACCCTAGCGCGGCGGATGATGGAGCAAACGCGCATCTATAAAGCTTTGCAAGGAGTGCGCGGTCGATCGGCAATTGACATGGTACAACTCGAACAGTTATTAGTTCGTTTCAGTCAACTAATTGTAGAGCAACCTCAAATTGCCGAGATTGATATTAATCCGCTGTTGGTTTCTCCTGAAGGTGCGATCGCTCTTGATGCCCGCGTTGTTCTCCAAACAACGGAAAACCCCATTTCTCCCGCGATTCGCCCCTATCCTACGCAATACGTTCAAACATGGTCAACAAAGGGCGATCGTCCCATCACCATCCGTCCGATTCGCCCAGAAGATGAGCCGCTGATGGTGCTGTTCCACCAAGAACTTTCCGAAGAGAGCGTGTATTTGCGCTACGCTCACATGGTAAAGTTAAAGCACCGCATCGCTCACGAACGTTTGACCCGGATTTGTTTTATTGACTACGATCGGGAAATGGTGTTAGTAGCCGATCGTCAAGACCCGGAAACCTCAGAACACCGGATTTTGGGAGTAGGGCGTCTGAGCAAACTCCACGGCACAAACCAAGCCGAATTTGCCCTGATCGTTAGCGATAGCTATCAGCAGCGCGGTTTGGGAACACAATTATTGAGGCGGATGCTGCAAATTGGTCAGGAAGAGAAATTAGAGGCGATCGTCGGCTACATTCTCAATAGCAACTACAAGATGCAGAGCCTCTGTAAAAAACTAGGATTTGAACTCCAACCAGACCGAGGCGAAGGAATGTTGAAAGCTGTTTTTGTTTGCTAATAGCAAGTTTGGTTAAATAATTCTCATTCATCATGACTTTAATCCAATGGCACTGAAAAAGTGAGCAAAAAAAAATCTGTAAGGCAATATATATATAGATCATTGCCTTACAAACACAAAAATCTATCTCTATTATGTCAAATCGTGCGTCTATTCTCAAGCAACAATTTTTACAGAGTGTGGCCTTACCCTGGAAGGAGCTTCTACCAGACTTTAAAGTCCAAGAGCTTCTCGCTAACGAGAATGTGAGGTATTACAGCAGCGTCTACACACCGATAGTGACATTATGGGCAATGGTATCCCAGGTACT
>NZ_JAUBQQ010000113.1:0-8566 GCF_036701335.1 Microcoleus sp. Pol12B5
GATTTTCTGGCGACATACAGAATTAAGCACCCCGTGAGAGAGACGGGTTTTTTACCAAGCTTATCTGTTATTTGGGCAACTTCTTACGGCTGGATCGCCCTTACATTCAACCTTAACCTGGGAGGGCGAGTTTTGTACAAAACAAATCTGTTAATTGCTCCTTTTTTACACCGGCCCCGCGCCTACATGGGGCTTTTCTGTGGCAGGGAGTTTTGTACAAAACAGAGCTGTTAGTTGCTAATTTAGTTGGTAATTTTTGGTTTTTTCTCGCGCCTGGGACTATTGTCCCAAGCGCTGTCTAACTGCTACTGGGATGCAGCATTTGGTTAGACAAATACAATTACTATATTATGATCTTCTGGTTTCAGAATCAAGTAGTTTTATCTAATTTTATATGACAGTTTATAATACTTGAAATAGATTAAATATAGTTTAGTTATTTCAATATATTAATATGTAAACCGAGGAGGTCTTCGGGTCGATCGATATCTGCAAGAGTGGGAAGATAAGCAATATTGAGGTCTAGCTTTTGGGCGATCGCCCGCGTACAAGCAAATACTTCACTGGTTCCCCAGGGAATGCCACCGAACAATTCCGGTATCGATCGCCGCAACCCGATCAGATAATAACCTCCGTCTTTTGCGGGACCCAAAACTACATCGTGCTGGCTCAGTTCCTCAAAAGCTTGTGCCATGATTTCGGCTTTCAAATCAGGACAATCAGTGCCGATAATTGCTGTTTTCTTAACCCCTGAATTAAAAGACTTTTGAAACGCTGCTGTCATTCTTGCGCCCAAATCACCGTCTATTTGATTTTGACACGAAATATCACTTCCCAACCACTCTTGCATCAGTTGTTGGCTGCCGCCGGCTCGGTAAATTTCTACGGATAATCGGCGGGATGTTTGGAGAGAGAGCGCGCAGGCGATCGTTCGTTGGGCCATCAAGCGGTGAAGGTTGGCAGCGCCTGTTTTTCCCAGCACCGGAATTAGTCGAGTTTTGGTTGTTCCCGGTTCGGGATAGCGGGTGAAAACAATCAGTTTTTCTGGTATCATTTATTATTGTTGATGAGTTGTAAAGGAAGGAACTGCAGAGGAAGAGAAAGAGTTAACTACTGCTTCACGAATTGCCGAGTTTTTGGGTTAGGCAATGACTTAATTTAATCGCCGTGCCCAACCCAGCATACAATGTATTTACTGAAAAATAGCCACCAGTTAGCTCATTTCTAGCATTCGTTGGATGGGCTGCAAAGCTGCTAGTTGAATATCTAGGGGCATGGTAATTTCAGGCGTTTGATTTTTCATAGCTAGATACAACTTTTCCAAGGTATTTAATCTCATGTGCGGGCATTCATTACAAGCACAACTATTATTGTTGGGAGGAGCGGGAATAAAGCGTTTGTGCAGAGCTTGCTTTTGCATTTGGTGAATGATTCCCGGTTCAGTCGCGACAATAAAAGCTTGGCTGGAACTAGCTTGAGAATATTTGAGCAAAGCAGTGGTGGAGCCTATGTAATTAGCGTGGCGCAGCACGAGAGGTTCGCATTCTGGGTGAGCAATTATTTCGGCTTCGGGATTTTCGATTTTGAGTTGAACTATCTTTTTTTCTGAGAAGTTTTCATGGACAATGCAAGCTCCTTGCCAAATCTCCATGTTTCTGCCTGTTTGTTCCATGACGTAGCGGCCGAGATTGCGATCTGGTCCAAAAATTATCGGCTGATTTTCAGGAATTTGGTTGACAATTTTAACGGCGTTAGAACTGGTGCAAATTATATCGCTCATTGCCTTAATTGCGGCGGTACAATTAATGTAGGAAATTACTAAATGTCCTGGTCGATCGGCTTTGAAAGCTGCAAAGGCTTCGGGAGGGCAACTGTCGGCGAGGGAACACCCAGCATTTAAGTCTGGCAACAATACTAATTTGTCGGGATTGAGAATTTTTGCGGTTTCGGCCATGAAATGAACTCCGGCAAAAACTATGACTTCGGCGCTGGTGTTGGCGGCTTTGCGGGCAAGTTCTAGGGAGTCGCCAATGAAGTCTGCGATGTCTTGAATCTCGGAGTCTTGGTAATAGTGGGCGAGAATGACGGCGTTTAACTCTTGTTTGAGGGCGTTAATGGCTGCAAACAAGTCGTCGGGCAGTCGGGTTTGAGTAAAGTTCGGAGCAGGTGCGGTGGTAAACACAGTTAGAATATTCCGGGGAAGGTGGCGAAGACAGCTAAAGTGTATTTTGAATTATAGTTGAATTCACCAAAAACTGCTGGCTGTTCAGTGGAGCTCATCTAAAATCTCACATCTAAAATCCAAAATATGCTGCGGGAGAGTGCAAAAATTGGTCGCTGTTTCTTATGCTGAGTAAGAAGGGGCTAGGGATCGATCGCACATGACAAATCACATGAATAAAGCTAAATCTATCAAAATTGCGGTGGTGGGGGATGTTCACGATCGCTGGGAACCTGAAGACGGCGAAGCCCTGAAGCATCTGGGCGTTGATTTGGTGCTGTTTGTGGGGGATTTTGGCAATGAGTCGGTGGAGGTGGTGCGGGCGATCGCCCAATTGGACATTCCGAAAGCAGCGGTGTTTGGGAACCACGATGCTTGGTACACGGCGACGGAGTGGGGCCGCAGTCAGTGCCCTTACGATCGCACCCAAGAAAATTGGGTAAAACAACAGTTAGATTTAATGGGAGAAGCTCACGTCGGTTACGGGAAACGGGATTTTCCCGAATTGGGCGTAACTGTGGTGGGAAGCCGCCCGTTTACTTGGGGGGGATCGGAGTGGAAGTACGGGGATTTTTACTCGGAGTGGTTTGGGGTAGAAAGTTTTGAAGAGTCAGCACGGCGCATTGCAGAAGCTGCGGCGGAGGCGGACTGCGAAAATGTGATTTTTTTGGGTCACACGGGGCCGACGGGGCTGGGAGAGGCTCCTGAAGACCCCTGCGGGCGGGATTGGAAACCATTGGGAGGGGATTGGGGCGACCCGGATTTTGCGGAGGCGATCGATCGAACTCGTACCACAGGAAAGCACATACCGCTGGTAACTTTTGGTCATATGCACCACAAACTGCGGCACACGAAGCAGGAGTTGCGGAAGTCGCTGGAGGTGAGTGCGGAGGGTACAGTTTATTTGAATGCGGCCAGCGTACCGCGAATTGTCGAGAGAGAGTGCTCGAAATTGCGTAATTTCTCGATCGTCCTGCTGGAAAATGGAGCAGTGTCGGAAGTGTCTCTGGTATGGGTAGGCGAAGATTTCGGGGTAGAAAGAGAACAAATTCTTTATCGGCGCGCTGAATCTGCGGCTATTTGTAGTTAGAGACATTTGCTGGTATGATAAAATTTATGCACCGGGAGAGGTGGCAGAGTGGTCGAATGCGCCTGACTTGAAATCAGGTGAACCGCAAGGTTCCGTGGGTTCAAATCCCACCCTCTCCGTTTAACAATTCTCTTGTTCGTTAAGTGTTTCAGATTCTCTATCCTCTCAAGAGTTCGCTTTTCCGCTCATCTTTGGCTCACTCGCGGTATTTCCCCAAAAAAAACACCCCGGCAGGGGTGCTGTTGCTTACCAGGTAAATTTTCTAGCCCACTGAATTAACTAAACCCTTCCTCATCCGCTGGGTCGCCGTAGGGGTCTTCGCTTGCCGGGCTCACATTGCCGAACATTCCAGCATCCCCTACGTAGTCTGCGGGGTCGCCGTAAGGGTCTTCGCTTGCCGGAGTCACGTTGCCGTACTGTCCGTAGTCGGTACCGGCGTAGTCTGCGGGGTCGCCGTAGGGGTCTTCGCTTGCCGGAGTCACGTTGCCGTACTGTCCGTAGTCTGCGGGGTCGCCGTAGGGGTCTTCGCTTGCCGGAGTCACGTTGCCGTACTGTCCGTAGCCAGCCGGGTCGCCGTAGGGGTCTTGGCTGGCTGGAGTCACGTTGCCGTACTGTCCGGGATTTGAGGCATCTTCGTAATAGCCGTCAGGATCGACTTGCTCGCTGTCTGGTCCGACGATCGCATCTTTTAACTTCCGCAAAAATCCGTCTACCATGATAGAGTTCCTCTTTTTTATGTGTTGAAAAACGACTGTTTTAGATTGGGAATCCCAGATTTAATTGAACGTCACGGAACCTGCAATCTAAAATCTCAAATGGTTACACTACTGTGCCGGAACAGGAGCTGTAGCTTCCGGCAAGGTAGTAAGGTCTCGACCGGTATTTTGGTTGTTATACCCCTGGAATTCGCGGTAACGCACTGCCTCGGACTCCGGAACTTTAATTCCTCCAGGCGGGGGCGTTACCCAGTGAGCGCGATTCTGGGCATCGCGGTAGTAAACGCGACCGTTTTTGGAAAGGTAATGTTTTCCCTGCGGCCCCTTTTCTTGTTTATTTTTGTGCTGATTGTAGATGTAGTAAAGGGCGGCGGCTCCTGCTAAAGTAATCCCTACTTTTTGAGCATTGCTCAATCCTTTTTTCGCTTGTGGCGAAGGAGTGGAGGCACGATTAGTTTGCACTCCTCCAGCGCGAGTATCGTCAACAGGAGGCGGGGGAGCGGAACTTTCCTGGCTAGAACCGCAAGCAGTCACAAAGGGAAATGTCAGCAGCGTTGTCAGCAGCAGAGCCATGAAGCGCGATCTTTTTGGTTCGGGTTTGATTGTGTTCATTGCCGCTCCGAATTGTCGGGATTATAGGTAGGGTGTATTCTGGCGAGGTTTAGGAACCTGAGCTGCTGCCAACAGTTTTTAGAGTAAATTAATTTCTCAAAGCAATTTTTTTGACAAATGTAGTTGCTGAGAACTTAACAGCGCAGGTACGGTATTGCGTTTCTATTCAATCATGCTGTAATCTCTCGATGATTTACTCATTCCAGGGATATAAATAAAGTTTCTTTTATTTCAGTCTGGAGGTATATGCAAATGCGCGCCTTCGGGTAACAGTAAATTTCGTTTGTGGGCTGGTTAAAGCAAAGTGAAGCAGACGGAGGGGGCGAGTCCGAAACTCAAAGCAGCGCTGGCGGAGCAAAGGAGGCGGGATTTATAAGCCCGGCGGTGTTTAATTGCGGCAGAGTGCTTGTGGGAGATGCCTGCTTTTTTTTGGGAAATTCTGGAGAGGTCGATCGCACTCTTGGAGAAATCTATTAACCTCGACAGAAAGCCCCCCAAGCTTTTCGGATATTTATGAAATTAAAGAATTTAGTTACTGCTGGATTTTCCATCGCAGTTTTATTTACTGCGGTAAAATATCTAACATTTTCCAATCAACAAAACCAAGTCAAGGAATTACTGCAAACAAAACAGTGTCCCGAATGCAATTTCAGCAATGCCAACCTGAAGGGACTTGACTTACGAGGATTTAACTTGCAGGGTGCGAACCTCGAAGGTGCTAATTTGTCGGGAGCCAAATTAGCCAATGCTAACTTAAAAAATGCTAACTTGAATAGAGCCAACCTCACCGGAGCAGATTTGGGCTGTAGCGGCATTACTTTCAACCTTGATGCGAACGATCGAGGAGCAAACATGGATTTTAATGTCACCGCTGTTCCCGAAAAAAACAACCCAGAAAATGCAGTAGTTGGTTTCAACATGAAAACGAGCGATCGGGGAGCGACAATGCGTTTAAATCTGCCGGGATGCACTGACTTTGAGAATGCTAGCTTGCAGTCAGCTCAAATGCCAGATGGCACAATTCATCCTTAATTGCAGCAAATATAGCAATCTGCTCTCTCATCATTTCTCAACTTCTTTTCCTTTTTTCTGCTCTCTCTTTTCTCTTTCTCTGTGTCCTCTGTGGCCTCTGTGGTTCATAAATAAAACCGCCGTCTGAAAAACAGGCAGCGGTTTTTTAAGCAACTAACTGCACGCCTAAAATTAGTGAGCAGAACCGTTACCGTGATACTTGTCAGTATCATAGAATCCGTTTTTTGTGCCGAAGAACAGACAGCAAACGGTGAAAACTGCTGTCAAGACTGCTAAAACTAACTTAACGTCCATAATTTACCTGCTGTTGTTGAGTGAGTGCAAATACTCAGATTGTAGAATCTTTTTGGCTGGCGCGGCCATCTACCAGCGTAGCGCCAGATTTGCTCGGCTGTACTCTGGTGCGGCAGTTTCCTGACGGCGAGACAATTCGGGGAATGATTGTCGAAACCGAAGCTTACGGCCCGGGAGATCCCGCTTGTCACGCTTACCGACAGCGCACTCCTCGCAGTGAGGTGATGTTCGGGCCTCCGGGTATGAGCTACGTTTACTTAATCTACGGGATGTATCACTGTTTTAATGTGGTGACGGATGCAGAGGGAGTTGCTAGTGGTGTGCTGATTCGAGCTTTGCAGCTAGATGCGCTTCCCCAAGAATTCGCTGGAATTCCTGAGAAGAAGCGATCGCGCCTCGCCGCCGGGCCTGGGAAACTGTGTAAGGTGCTGGATATCGATCGAACTTTAAGCGGTTTTCCCCTGGGTGCAGGCCAACCGCTACGATTGGAACACCGGAGCGAGAACTTTCAGCAAGCTGTGGAGGAGGGTACAATAAATTTTGTGCAAACTACGCGGATCGGGATTTCTCAAGGAATTGATTTGCCTTGGCGGTGGTATGTAGGGAACTCTACCGCTGTGTCACAACTCTAGTAATCTCAAAGGTATCAGTGTAAATTTTGTCGCTTATCTCAGTGAAATTATGGCTTACTCTTCTGAAAATCCGATCGTACAACTCAAGAAATGCCTAACCCTGGTTCAGGATGTTAGCACTCACACCGAAGCTAACCGGGCCTTCGAGCAATTGTGCGGGATTATCGATGCTGAAAATCCAATGGCGGCGCAACTTTTGGAGATGCTGTGGGAAGAAGCAATTATGGCGAGGCGATCGGCTTTATTTTGGCAGCAAATGAGCGATGTTGAGAAAGATATGGCTAATAGAATGATGGAAAATATGACGCAAATGCGGCAAAACTATTTGCGGTTGATGCAGGAAATGTAGACAGTAATTGATAAATTCGTGTTTGTAGTGAGGACTCTAGTCCAATGGCACTGAAAAAGGCTTAATCACGCCCGCAGTTTAGCTTTCAAGACAGAGCGAGGTTCCTGCATTCGAGGATACGGTTTCGGCCTGCGTTTTAAAACTCTGGGTTCAGAACGCTCAGGTCGAATCGTGAGTAAATTAGTTGCCACCTGTTCCAAAAGTAATTGACGCCATTGTCGCTGTTGGCGTTTTCCTGTAGTTGCCAACAGCGTCAATAACAGATTAAACTGCTGCCTAGTTGATTGGAATGAGAGTTGAAAAACTGTATTTTTTGACGAAGATACAGCCTGCCACATAATGGTACGTAGTAAAGTGTAGGCTAATAAGTGTGTCCAGATTTCTTTTCTCACCATCACCGGAGTTTTAGCTGTTAACATCTCCATTTTTAACGTGGTTTTGAGAGAGCGTAAATTGACTTCTGCTGCCGACCAACGTAATCCATATAAAGAAGTCAACTTTTCAACAGTGTACCGCTTGGCATCTATAGCAATCCTAAATAATTTTCTCTATTTAGCTCAATCCTAAATGATTTTTTCTGTGTAAGTATATTGACGTATTTTGGGGAAATCAAATTTATGTTCGTTAGTGAAAAACTCAAACAAAAACCTGGGGGGTGACAAAGAGGTCTACGAGATAGACTGTATAAGGGTTGCGGCCCGCATACCTTGTTGATAAAAGCGGCGTTTATTGGGAGTTAACTTCATTAACTGTTCTACCTCGTCAGAATATTGTTCGAGATAATTGACCCACTTTTCTCCATCTAAACCAACACCAAATGTACTGCGTCTTCGATATCTTTTTTTGGGTTCTTTGCGACGAGATACATATTTTTGTACCTGCTTTTTTTTCAGTTCAGTGCCTTGAAATATTGCCCAAGTGTACGCAAGTGTCATGAGCAAAATCATGTTAATAAGTCGGTCTCCTTTTAAGCTGGTTCCTTCAAGATCGTAGCCTCCTGTTTTACAGTCTCGGAACATTTCTTCAATACCCATCCGCTGCTTATAAGCATTGATAGCTGCTGGCAATGACCCTAAATCTGTGAGTATAAACCACGCTTCATCAACCTTCCACCCCCCGTAGTTCCTTTTCCACTTACAAGCAAGATCAAATCCGGTCGCAGGTCGAGTTTTCCTCACTCTTTTACCTTGAAAATATAAAGAGGTTCCTGGCACTATTCCTAATTCATCTAATCGCTGCCAAACTAAATGCTCTGTTTCGATACAATGATTCTTCTTCAGTCTTAAGCAAAAAGATACACCCTTTTCCCTCAGCCAGTTTCCCAAATCGACAGAACAAAATTCACGGTCTCCTAAAACGATGACTTTATATTCGGAAAATAATGGTAAAACTTGCTGTAAATTGCCTGTTTGTGACTCGAAGTTACTGTTTCCCAATTTAGGCAACAGTGACCAGTATAATGGAATTGCTCTTTTTTCCCAGATTAGGCTCACCATAAAAAGATTAATGCTGCCCCATTGACTGCGGTCGATTGCAATTGATAAACGAGTACCAATGGGGCAATAAGTGGTCAACCAATAAGTAATTAAGGGGAACCAAATTAATGAGATAGTTAAGTTT
>NZ_JAUBQQ010000159.1:0-1592 GCF_036701335.1 Microcoleus sp. Pol12B5
GGTAGCATTGTTGTCATCTCACTTATTTGACTCATTGTCAAGTACAATTTATACCAAATTAGATGAGCTTACCCTGCCACGGGTGCACCACTGGGATTCAAGGCAGCTTCAACAACTTTCAATTTAGCAGCGGATACTTCAACAGCTTGTTGCTGCCTGTCAACGGTTTTTCTCTGGCTTTCAACTGCTTTTTTTTGCGCTTCTACGGCGGCTTTTTGCCCTGCTGCGGCTTGTTCTTGCTGCTGGGCGGCAAGTTTCGTCTCCTCCAATAAATCCAGCGAAATAGCGCCTGTTTCTTGGATTGACTGATAGCGATCGCGCTTAGAAACGGCAGCCTTTAAATTTGCGGCGGCTGTTTGCAAGGAAGCTTGTTCTTTTTGCAGTTCCGGCAGCAATTTTTCCCATTCCGACTGGGCTAATTGTACATTAGACCTCTTGCGAAAGTCTCAGGCGAGCGCTAATTTATCTTCAAAGAAAGTTCATAATTATAAATACCAGCAATCAAATTAAATCTTAATCCGAAGCGTCTTCTTCGATTCCGATATCTTGATAAAAGTATTCTAAATATATTTAAACTTCGATTTATATTTTCAATAATAATTCTGTTTTTTCCCCGTTGCCGATTTAAAGCTTTTTCGGCTTGAGTCAGTTTTTTGTTTTTTATTTTTTTGACTGGTCTTCTACTATTAGTATGAATCTTTTTGATTCCTTGATAACCTTTATCACCTAAAAGTTCAAGTTCTTCATTCATCCCGATCTTGCTTTTTTTAAACAAACTAAAATCATGCGTTTTCCCGTTACTAAAAGCTGTACATATTATTTCGGTAGTTTTTGTATTGGCTAAAACTTGCGATTTTATTGTATGATATTTTTGCTTGCCACTATAATATTTCTTTTGCTTTTTTTGGGGACGCTCTATTTCATGTTCTGACAGCTCCACCGCTACAGTTTATCTCTCATTTTGACTTGGATAAAGTTTTTTTTGCCAGGTAAATTAAATAAACCTGAATTTATTAAAGCTTTCTCAGTTTTAATTAAAATTCGATAAGCATTTGATTCATTAATACCCCATTTAATTCCCAGATGAAAAAAAGTAGGATATTCTGGCAAATAGGATAATGTCATTAAGATTTGGTCTTATACGCACAATTTACTTGGTCTTCCTGATTTTTTTTGAAATATTTTTTCCGCTTTGACTGTTTTTACCATCTCTTTGAATATCTCTTGATGTACTCCACAGTAGCGTTTAAATTCTTTGGGGGTTAACTTTTGTAATTCTTCGGAGTTCATATTATTAAGCTAATTTTTTCTTTTATTTTACCTAGAAAGAGCGCACTTTCGCAAGAGGTCTATTCACTGGAAAGGCGTTCACTGGGTTGTCCTCTACGGCCGCCGGGGCAAAAAGTATGTGGTTGCCGATCCTGGTGCAGGCCTGCGCTACCTCACCCGCGAGGCACTCACAGAGTCGGTAGTCCCCTGAAGGAAAGGATCGAGAGAATAAAACTGAATTCAAAGAAAAGTAGGCATTTAGAGTTGTAAATTAGCATTGTAATGATGCACAAACTGCCAAATAGCAGCAATATGATTTTCTA
>NZ_JAUBQQ010000114.1:0-8397 GCF_036701335.1 Microcoleus sp. Pol12B5
AAGCCAGATTTAATGTTTTGTTGGTACTCCTGAACGGAGATGCCAATTTTGTGTGCGGCTGTTTTTTGCGCCCCTAATCTTGTGTTGGTCATAGCCGATCGACCTCGAAAATAATTAAATGCCCGTCTCTCCGGGCTGTCACGCCAGCAGGTACGCTCAGCGTTTAGCGTCTCGTTCTCTCCGAGATGTCACGCTAGCTCTCGTTCTCAGCGTCACGCTCCGATCTTGAGGATGATGCAGGCTTCAAACCCGCCGCAATGCTACTTCTTAGGTCACTTATCAGCATCAGTAGCCTAGCTTTTGCCCGTCTTTCCAGGCTGTCAACGCCGGCCCTGTTTAGCCACTCCCGACGTATGAGGGTGGGGAGCTGCCCTCCTCCTTAACTGGTCTCAAACCAGCTCGATCCTACTTTTTAGGGCAATTATTAAGCATCAGTAGGCTAGCCCCGGCTAGTTTACCCGGCGTCACTTGTCTTTCCAAAGCGTCAGCCAGTAAAGTCGTGGCACACTTTGCCCGTCTGTTTTTTCCGAGCTGTCACCCGTACTCTCCGGACTGTCGCACCACTAAAGCAGGTGCCGCCGTCGGTCTTTCTCCGACTTGTCTAAACACCCATCTCTCTGGGTTGGAAGTCACACCACTTTGGCGTTAGCCCTGGCAGGTGTCGCCAGTCTTGTTGTTGGTGTGGGAATTTTGGGAATCGAACCCAAGCCAGCGCGTCTGACACTGAATCGGCTGTGCAATAGCACTTTGCCCTAGTAACCTTTGCGGTTTAAGCAGCACCAGCTAACTCCCTCGGCCAAAAGTGTCCAAAATTTCGGACACTTTTTCCAAATCTCAACATTTGCGTCAGCCTCTACGATCACTGATTGGGGAGGCTGAACTATTTCGTTGTCAATGTTTCGGGCCAACAACTTGTAAAACTTTTGGCCCGTTATGAATGTTGCTAAAGGCTTCGATTAACTCCTCAATACTGCAATCGTAAGCTTGGCAATATTTCGGAAGATCAGTCAAAGCGGGGTGCGGCACGACAACACCGCGTTCCCAGTTGCTAACAACAGACTCAGTAGTATCCAGCTCTACAGCAATCTGTCTTTGAGTTTTTTTTGCGCGTTTGCGAAGCCACACAGGCGTTATGGGCGGTTTAGAATGAGTCATTGGGTGGAGAGATAGGGGTATCACCATCCTCCCAAAATTCAGTAATTGCGTCAGCCTCTCCGGTCGGCGATCGGAGAGACTGACGTATTTAATTTTCAAGGTTCTGTTCAGCAGGCAAAAACTTTTCAGGTGCCTTAACAAATTCATGGAGCTTTTCAGGTGGAACCCCACAGATCTGACACAAGGCAAGCCACTGCATTCCACTAAGTGCCAGTTTTTCCCAGCCTTTCCTCCCCTCTCTAGCTCTTCTCCGTAACGTACTAGCGGACACTTCTTGCCCAGAAATATGGGAAATAGCGCCCGCCAGCCGCTCATGAGAAAAACCTGTTTTTTGAAGAAAGGTTGTCAAAGGGAAGTCTCCTACCGTCGGTTGACTTAACTCTTCTTCGGTCATTAGTATTAATGCAAAATTTATCACCTCATAGTAGTTGGACTTAAGCCACATATTGCCCACCACTTCAGCAGATCGTTGTCGTTGAGGCTGCTAGCTCTCAGGGGCTGGCGGCGGCGGTTGATTTGTACACATATTATATGCCGGGATATCGACATAAGTCAATATTCCGGCATAAATTAGCAGAACGCTATTATTCAGAGGGTTCCAGACATTCAGAACTATTCATTCTCGCCATCTGGAACCCAGTACAGGAATTCTCCGGGCTGAACCTTAAAGGTTTTACATATCACATCAAGAATTTGGGCGCTAGGTACCCAGTTAGGGTCATTAATTCGCTCTGACGTTTCCCGCGACAACCCCGTCAATTTGCCAAACCTATAGCCAGTCAACTTTTTAACCTTGAGTTTTTCTTCTAAAACGGGCTTGAGGCAATTTTTCACAGACATTCTTCCTGAACTCTCCCCCAATTATATGCCGAATTATTGACGTATGTCGATACTCCGGCATACAATTGGCTTGTATAAAGAACCGGCGACGGGCATGAATTCCAGCTCAACCCGCCGCCTCCTTCATTCTCTCAGTGATTGCCCTAGCGGCGAATCCTGAAAGTCAACCCCCAAAAAACAGACAGGTTGGGATTAGGCCCCCAACCTGTCTACATCGAGTACAAAGTCCACTCAAAAACGAACAACACCAAGCGGATAACTATGTACATCCTGCGGGCTTTAGCATCCCTAGGCGTTGTGTCGATCAAGAGCTTTTCCCTTGTTGTATCTCGACTTGCATCGTTTGACAACAAGGGCATCTACCAACAGGGGTAGATGTCAGCAGGGTTGTCTAGTAACAGGGTTGTCACCCCTCATCTGCATATGTACTTACCAAAATCCAAACCAACTCCCTACCGAGGCAGCGGCCGATAACAAGTTTTCAAGTTTTCACTCTAAGCAAAGGAGACGCCTATGAAGTAACCCAGATCTAAGCAGCCTTATCTCACCATTCACTCCCGGCGATCGCTCTCACCCAGCGGTCGCTTTCTCCCCACAAAAATCAGTAACTTATTTAGAGCAGAGGTCGCTATGTCCACGAAAAATCCCATCCACATCGAAAAACTGATTGAAGCGATCGGGGGTGCGGCGTAATGTACACCACAAAAACATCTTCCGAATTCATCAAAGTCAGCAAGACTAACCCTTGCCCTCTTTGCGACAAGCCAGGTTGGTGCAAAACATCCCCCGATAATACAGTTGTGATGTGTCCGCGCACCGACACCGCGCCGACAGGATGGAAGCGCATAAAGGACACGGTAGACGGACACGGGATTTACAAGCTAGAAACTGAGGACAATTTTAAAGCTCAAGTCAGCGGTCGCCGTCCGACCAAGCGCATCAGCAAGTCAAAACCCGTTCCAATTCCTGCTGGAATCAAGGTACTCCAACTGGCAGAACCCGCGTGGGACTGTCCGCAACCTCAGCCAATTTCTGATGATTTATGGGAGAGCACCAAATACCGCCTGACCGTACCCCGCGAGAATCTTAGAGAAATTGCCTATTCCTACGGCAAGGGCCAGACGGTATATCGGATTGAGTGGCCTGATGAAAACAATCCCAAAGGACACGATAAAACTTACAGCCAAAGCCACGTAGACGCGGACGGCAAGCGAGTGTGGAAAAAGGGTGATGGGCTTTGGCCGGCTTATCGCATTGATGAAATAGTCGAGACTTTGGAGGATGTGGGCGTTAATGAATGTGTCGCAGCTCTGGGATTAGAAGGAGAGCCGAATGTCGAACTTGCTCGATCGCACAGCATTTTGAGCCTGACATTTCAGGGGAGCAATTGGACTGAGGCTCAGGTAGTGGCGATAGTTGAAGCGCTACGAGCAACAGGCAAAAATGTCACGCTAGTGATATTGCGAGACAACGATGTCACGGGAAGTAAAAAAGCAGAGTTAATTAAATTAGTGTGCGATCGACTGCAATTCCCCTGCATCGTAATAGATCCGATTGCCATCTATCCTGATATCCCAGATAAAGGGGATATCAAGGAAATTTTGGACGCTATGGATGCGGATGAATTTATCCGGCGGCTGGAAGCGCAAATACACGCGAGTTCGGGTGTCGCTGACACTGAAAATGACTGGGATGATTCGATCGGCGAAGCCAAAGGGGAGAAAAAAAGCAAGATTCCTAGCTCGGATGCAATGGCCCGGCAGATTGCAGAAGATTATCGAGATAAGCTTGCATTCAACAATGAAGTGCTTTGCTGGTATCGCTACGAAGCCGATGCACCGGGTATCTGGAGTCCGGAGACTGATGAATTTATTGAAGCGATCGTCTACCAGATCATTGAATCCAAAGGGGTTATTAATATTCCCTCTGGGTACATTGGGGCAACAGTGCGATTCTTGCGCTGCAAACTGATCGAGCGTAAATGGCAGCCCAAAGCCGGCTTACTTCCCTTTCAGAATGGAGCTCTAGAAATCGCCACGGGCAAGTTACACCCGCACTCACCGGGCTACAAATTCACATGGGCGCTACCACGGCCACACTCGATCGTAGCAACCGACTGGGGGAATATTTCTCAATGGCTCGATACCGCTACGGGAGGCAATCTGCATATCAAGAATCTGCTGCTAGCTTACGCCGCCGCTACTCTTAAGGGCCGTGCTGATATCCAAAAATTTCTCCATCTAATCGGCATTGGCGGCAGCGGCAAAGGTACATTCTGCCGCCTCCTAATATCTCTAATCGGCATCGAAAATACACATAGCAGCACTCTAGATGATTGGTGCAGCAATCGCTTTGAGGCGGCACAAGCCTACGGCAAACGATTGCTAATATTTCCAGATGAAGATAAGGGAGCGCGGTCGCTAGGAAAATTCAAGCAGCTAACCGGCGGCGATTGGTTGCGAGCTGAGGAAAAAGGCAAGAAGCCATTTAAATTCAAATTTGAGGGCATGGTGGCGGTGGCCTCGAATTTTCCTATCTTTGGGGCGGATAATTCTTCTGGGATGTCGCGACGGACGATCGCCGTGCCTTTTGATGCCGTGGTAGGTCGGAATGCCCGCCGCAATCTTGATAATGATTTTGAGCCAGAATTGCCGGCCTTCACAAATTACCTACTTTCTCTGGATGATGCTTGGGTAGCCAATACCTTGCGCGGCGTGATGGATATTCCTGAGATTGGCGCGCAATTCTGGGAGAGCAAGATTCGAGAAGATTCGATCGCAGGATTCCTCAATGACAAGCTGATTCTCGATCCACTGGCACAGGTATCGATCGGCGACTCCCCGAATGCTGAAGGCTCGCTTTATCAAGCTTATCGCCAATACTGCGAAGACCAGGGCCACAAACCGCAGGCAGTAAAGAATTTCAGCCCTAATTTGATTGAGTGCGCTGGCACTATCCTTGGCTGGCAGATCGAGAAAGCCCATACCAAGATAGGCAAAATCATCAAAGGTTTGCGGTTGCGAACCAAAGCAGACGAGCATCTCCCGACCTACGATTACGAATTGCAATTACGCTGCAAAGCTGGTGACGGGTCAGGTGACGGGTCGGTGACGGGTCAGGTGACGGGTCAGAACCGTTACCCAGAGCCAATTACAGCTCCGGTGACGGATAAACCCTATACTCAGGTGAAAAAAAATATTGATAATACAACAACAGAAATCAAGGAAGCTCCAAAGCGAATTAGTGAAGATGAAATCACTAATGCAGGAGATGATATAGGGCTTAATCCGTCACCATTGCCCGAACCCTTACCAGTAGCCAATTCTGACCCGTCACCTGACCCGTCACCGAATCCGTCACCGCAAACCGCACCATTCCCGATCGACGGTCAAGCAGTTTGCCGAGGGCGTTGGATTGAGGCACGGGCAATTGGTTGGAATGACGAGGGTACGCAGTTGGTAGTGCAATATGTGCGGCCCAGCGGTGACATGGGCGAGATGCTGGTATTTCCAGAAAGATTCGCACCGACTGAGCCGATCGCACTTCCCGCGCCAGAATTTGCACCCGCGCCAGAAACAACACTCGCGATTTCTGCGCCAGAGACAACGCCGACACCAGAACTCGCGCCAGAAACAACACCCACACCGACACCGGAACCCGACCCCGAAACCATCACCCCAGAGGACGCCGCCAAGATGCGAGAAATTGCAACAGTTTGGTGGGACGAACTGTACCACCCCGAAACTTTGCAAAGTTTGGTTACTCAACTGTTTGGCTGGGGTGCGCCGGCAGATAAATACAGCGCGGAGCAAATAGCTCAGTGGTTGCAGGGAGAGGATGAGTTGGTTCGATACCGAATTGGCGAGATTATGGCGATCGGGCTGGCAGATAACTGTGAAGCTGATGCGGAGGAATGATGTTACCAAAACTAAATCTCGACTTAACGACGGAACAACAATTTATGCTGCAAGTTTACCAGCAGCAAATCGGGAATCTTTCGCCGGAGGACTGCTGTAAATTGTTACTTCAAACAATCACTCAAAACATGGTGAAAGATAACGTGATTAAGACTTTATTGAGGTCTGATGCAGGCATTAAATGATTCAAAATGTGGGCGGATAAATAAACTAGGAGGTAACACTAATGACATTTCTTTTTGTTGTAGACACTGAAACTACTGGATTGTCTGCAGAAACCGCGCAATTGTGCGAAATTTCTGGGACGTTGTACCGGATCGGGCCGTCTAAAGAGACAACAGGCGCGATTGCTTCGGTATCAGCTTTAATGCCAGTAAAATTTGATGATCTAATAACCAACGAATCTGAAGCAATTAACGGAATTACCCAAGAATTAACAGAATCTGTTTGCGGGTTTGCTGAAGGATACGGATATCACAAACACGCGGTGGATTTGTTTGTCGAAATGGCTAATTCTGCTGATTACGTGTTTGCGTTCAACGCCGAGTTTGACAAAGCGTTTCTTAAGACGTTGATTCGTACTGACAATTGGATTTGCGCGATGCAAGATTTTGACTGGGGCTATCCCAAAAAAGCGCACGGTAATTACAAACTAATTGATTTGGCGCTGTGGTTGGGGATTGGCATCAGTACCGCTCACCGCGCAGGGGATGACGTGAGGCTTTTAGTAGAGTGCTTGAATCGCTCTAAAGGTAATCTTAGAGACTCAATCGACAAAGCAATTGTGCGGGCTAATTCACCAATATTTGAAGTTCAAGCGCTTGTTAGTTACGCCGATCGGGAGTTAGCCAAAGCTGCGGGTTTTAGTTGGAATGCGCCTCAGAAAATTTGGTTGAAACAAGTTAAAGAGTGCGACTTTCAGGAATTCGTGCAAACTCTAAGTTTTGAAGTAGAGGTATTTTAAAATGATAAATCCAGAAATCGAACAATTAACCCGCCGAGTAGAAACGCTTGAAGCAATCATTAGAAATTACGGTTTGATGCAAGAATTTCAACCGCTGAAACTGGCGGCTGTGGCTTTAGGACAATCTGAGAAAAAACTCAGAGAAACAGTAAATACTGCCAGATTAAACCCCCGCAAGCATTGCGCTAAAGCTGGCGTTCATTATAACTTTAACGGCAACCGAATATTGATTAACGTGGTGGCATGGGAGAGAGATATTAAAGCAATTCCGCCTGAACAGCTTTAGTATCGGGTAGCCCGTTTCCAAGCTTCCTCAAAATCCCGCTTGCTGATGTGTTGGTGGTATTTATCAAAATGAATTTTGAGTGAATGCCCCATCCAGCGAGAAATGATCGCCGGATCGATTCCCAATACGGAACCCCGAACGGCGTAGGCATCCCGCAAGTGGTAAGCGGTCAGGTCAACACCTTGTGCTCGCAAACCCGGAGTAACCTTGGCGCCAATGCTTTGGTTGGTTCTGCCTTCGGTTTGCGTGTTTGGCAAAACCCCGTCCCAAAGCTTCCACTCCGATCGCCACTTTGGCATCAGCGGCAAAATTAACCGCTCTTTAGTTTTGGTGTCGGGCAACACGCGCAGCCAGCCCGGTTCGGAATTTAGTTCAGAGCAATCAAGCTTAAAAATTTCGTGTGGTCTAAGGCCGTAAGCGGCTAGCATTCCAAAAACCCATTGCCATGCGGGGTTGCTGATTGATTCGCGCATTGCTTCAATTTCTGAATTCGACGGCAGATCCCGCTGAATTTTTGCACCGCACCCAGCAGCTAACTCTGAAAATTTATTTTCAATTCCTGCAAATCTGGCGATCGCCCCGTAGGCAAAGCACAATTTTTGCCGGGTGCGAGTTTCAGGTTGCGATTTTAAGATTTCAGTTTTTAGCAGTTCTTCTGTTAGTATCTTTTGTGGATTGAGTCGATCAAAAGCTTCTTGATACGAGGCTTTCCATGTCGAGATTTTTGCCAGCGATCGCTCCCGCGACTCCCAGTAGTTTTGCTCAAATCGAGCTACCCACTCACCGACAGTCTCTGCGGGTTTCTGTTTTCCCTTAAGCCAAGGCGTCCAGTCAAATTTTTCTCGAAGCAATTGCCCTTCAATCTCTAGGGCCTTAGCTTTGGCAAACCTCAATCCTTCGGCGTGGGCCCCGTACCCGGTGCTCAGTTCGTAGCGTTTGGGCTTGTCCCCTTCCCCCGGTTTTGGTGGCAATGTAGCTCGCAGGTACAGCCGATCGCCCTTCTGTCGAATTTGCACTCGATCGAGCGCCACGTTTGCTTTCCCCAGTGCTTCCCCAAAATCGCGCATAAGATATTCCAATTTAACTAAGATATTTTGGAATATCTTATCCGACGAGTAGAAGGAAATCAACCTAGAAATTGGTGAAACCCTTACTTAGAACGGAGAGGGAGGGATTTGAACCCTCGAAGGATGTTAACACCCTTAACAGATTAGCAATCTGCCGCTTTCGACCAC